>JAOPWO010000477.1 GCA_025965635.1 Modestobacter sp.
GGCCCCCGCGCCGGGACGACGATCGAGGGCCTGTCCGGGCTGAAGCCGGTGTTCCGCCCCGACGGCCGCGTCACCGCCGGCAACGCCTGCCCGCTCAACGACGGCGCCGCCGCGCTGGTGGTCATGAGCGACACCAGGGCCCGCGAGCTGGGCATCACCCCGCTGGCCCGGGTGGTCTCCACCGGCGTCACCGGCCTGTCGCCGGAGATCATGGGTTACGGTCCGGTCGCGGCGACGCAGCAGGCGCTGGCCCGGGCCGGGATGTCGATCTCCGACATCGACCTGGTCGAGATCAACGAGGCCTTCGCCGCGCAGGTCATCCCCAGCTACCGCGACCTGGGCATCGACATCGACACGCTGAACGTGCACGGCGGTGCCATCGCCGTCGGGCACCCGTTCGGCATGACCGGGGCCCGGATCACCGGCACCCTGCTCAACGGCCTGCGCGCCCGGGACGGCCAGTTCGGGCTGGAGACGATGTGCGTCGGCGGCGGGCAGGGCATGGCGATGGTGGTCGAGCGCCTGTCCTGAGTCCGGACCCGACCGTGGCCCGGCCCCCTCACGGGGACCGGGCCACGGTCGGTGGGTCAGGCTCCGTCCGGGACCCCACCCCGAGCTTGCGGAGGGTGGGGAGAACGAGGTCCTTCGATCAGTCGCGGAAGTAGCTCAGCAGCCGCAGGATCTCCAGGTACAGCCAGACGACAGTGACGAGCAGGCCGAAGGCGATGTACCAGGCGAACGCGGCCGGGGCGCCACGGCGGATGGCCTCGTCGGCCATGTCGAAGTCGAGCAGCAGCGAGAACGCGGCCACCCCGATGACGACGAGGCTGAAGATGATCGCGATCGGACCACCGTCACGCAGGCCCAGGTCGGCGCCGAACAGCCCGCCGACCAGGTTGACCAGCATCAGGACCAGGACGCCGATCATGGCGCCGACGATCCAGCGGGTCAGCTTGGGGGTGACCCGGATGGCACCGGTCTTGTAGACCACGAGCATGCCGGCGAAGACACCGAAGGTGCCGATCACCGCCTGCATCACGAGGCCGGGGTAGACGGTGTTGAACGCCTCGCTGATGGCGCCGACCGCGACGCCCTGGAGGGCGGCGTAGGCCAGCGTCGCTGCCGGGTTGGCGATCTGCTTGAACGAGATCACCAGGCCGAGCACGAACGCGATCAGCATCGCCGGGAGGGCGAAGCCCCACGCCGCGTCGCCGGGCAGTGCCCAGGTCGCGGCGGCGGCCAGGACGGTCACCAGGAAGGTGATGCCTGTCTTGGTGACGACGTCGTCCATCGTCAGGTAGGTGGCGCTCCTGGCCGCGTAGGGCGAGGGAGCGGCGTACGGGTCGTGCTGGGTGGGCGCCCCGCCGTACGTCTGCTGGGGGGCTGCGCCCCAACCGGCGTACTGGCCGTTGCCGGCTGCGGGGAACCCCCGGCTGAAGGCCGGGTTGCTGCTGGGCATCGTCATCTCCTCGAGGTGACTGGTCGGTCCGTGGGGCTCAGCTTGGTGCACCCCACGCTGCCGGTCCAACGTCTGAGGGCCCCGGCGCGTTCCTGACCGCGCACACCGACCGCAGCACCACCCGAACGGGTGCCGTCGCGACCGGTCGAGCGGGCCGTGCACCCTCGAGCGTCCCTGCGCCCGGGTGCCCCCGGTCGGGTTCGAACCGACACTGGGACCCTTTTAAGGGGCCTGCCTCTGCCGATTGGGCTACGGGGGCCGCACGGGCCCGCCGAAACTACCCCGGCGTCCGCACCGGAGCGGCCGGGGTCAGCTCGCCCGCGCCGCCGGACCGCCACCGGACTGGGCCCGCTCGCCGGCGGCCGACGGGGGCAGCGGGGCGCCACCGGTGGCCGCGGCCACGAAGTCGTGGCGCGGGTCCTGCAACTGGCCCAGCGAGATGACCTCCCGCCGGAACACCGCGGTCAGCATCCAGTCCGCGATCACCCGCACCTTCCGGTTCAGGGTGGGCACCCGGCTGACGTGGTACGCGCGGTGCATCATCCAGGCCGGCCAGCCCTTGAGCTTCACGCCGTAGACCTGGGCGACACCCTTGTGCAGGCCCAGGCTGGCGACGGAGCCGGCGTAGGAGTGCCGGTAGGGCACCGGCTCCTGGCCGCCGAGCACCGCGACGATGTTGTCGGCCAGCCGCTTGGCCTGCCGGACGGCGTGCTGGGCGTTGGGCGCGGTGGTGGCTCCCGGCTCGTCCTTCGTCAGGTCCGGGACGGCGGCCAGGTCTCCCGCAGCCCACGCGCCGTCCATCCCGACCACCTGCAGCGTCGCCTCGCAGCGCACCCGGCCCCGCTCGTCGAGGGGCAGGTCGGTGGCGGCCAGCAGCGGGTGCGGCTTGCTGCCCGCCGTCCAGACCAACGTGTCGCTGGCGAAGGAGTCACCGTCGCCGGTGGTGACCACGCCGTCGGGCGAGATCGACTCCAGCCGGGTCTCCAGCTTCAGCTCCATCCCGCGGGCGATGAGCTGCTGGACCGCCCACTCACCCATGTCCAGGTCGACCTCGGGCAGGATCCGGCCGGTCGCCTCGACCAGCACCCAGCGCATGTCCTCGGGGGTGAGCCGCGGGTAGTAGTGCTCCACCGCGTAGCGGGCCATGTCCTCGAGCTCGGCCAGCGCCTCGATCCCGGCGTAGCCGCCGCCGACGAACGTGAACGTCAGCGCCTTGCGGCGGATCGTCGGATCGTCGGTCGAGGCGGCCAGGTCCAGCTGGGAGAGCACGTGGTTGCGCAGGTAGATGGCCTCACCGACGTTCTTGAACCCGATCCCGTGCTCCCGCAGGCCCGGGATGGGCAGGGTGCGGGCCACCGACCCCGCGGCCATCACCAGCACGTCGTACCGCAGTTCGAACGCGTCGCCGGCGACCGGGGTGACCCGCGCCGTCCGCTTCTCGTGGCTGAGCCCGGTGACAGCGCCGGTGATCACCCGGCACTTGTCGAGCGTGCGCCGCAACGGGACCACGACGTGCCGCGGCTCCACCGACCCGGCCGCCGCCTCGGGCAGGAACGGCTGGTAGGTCATGTGCGGCTGCGGGTCGACCACGATCACGTCGGCCCGGCCGCGGCTGAGCTTCTTCTGCAGCCGCAGCGCTGTGTAGAGGCCGACGTAGCCACCACCCACGATCAGGATCACCGGTCGCTTGGCCATGCCGGTCAGCCTATTGGCATCTGGCCCGTCCGCGACCCGGCGAGGACCCGATCATCCCCGCCCGGTCGCCAGCTCGGTGGCCCGGTCGAGCACGGCATCGAGCATCGGCTCGGTGAGCTTGCCGGTGAAGGTGTTCTGCTGGCTGACGTGGTAGCTGCCCAGCAGGGTCAGCGAACCCCGCGGACCGGGCAGGGTGACCTCCACGCCGTGCCCGAACCCCGGCCGCGGCCGGGGCACCGCGTACCCGGCGCCGGTGAGCACCGGCCACAGCGCCGTCCACCCGAACCCGCCGAGGACGACGACCACCCGCAGCCGGGGCAGCAGCTCGAGTTCGCGGGCCAGCCACGGCGAGCAGGTGTCGCGCTCCTCCGGCGTGGGCGCGTTGGCCGGCGGCGCACAGCGGACCGCGGCGCACACCCGGACGTCGGTGAGCTCGAGTCCGTCCCCGATGTGCGTGGAGGTCGGCTGGTTGGCCAGGCCGGCCCGCCACAGCGCGGCGCAGATCCAGTCGCCGCTGCGGTCGCCGGTGAAGACCCGGCCGGTGCGGTTGCCCCCGTGCGCGGCCGGGGCCAACCCGACGACGGCGATCCGGGCGTCCGCCGGCCCCATCCCCGGCACCGGTCGACCCCAGTAGTCCTCGTCGCGGAAGGAGGCGCGTTTCGCCAGCGCCACCTCTTCGCGCCAGCGCACCAGCCGAGGGCAGGCGCGGCAGCCGGAGATGCGCTCGTCCAGCACCGCGAGGTCCCGGGTCGCGGCGGCACCCCGGCGCACACCCGCCGGGCTGGCGGTGACCGGGTAGCCGTCGGCGTCGCGTGCCATGCCGACAGCACAGCACGGGAGGGCACGGGCGCGGCGGCGGCCCTCACGGCATGATCACCGTCGTGGCGAAGAAGCAGAAGGTGAAGACGCCGGTGTTGTACAAGCTGCTGGGGCCCGCGCTGGCGATCCCGAGCGGCATCGTCGTCCGGAAGGCCGCCGACGCCGCCTGGCTGAAGGTGCGCGGCTACCCGCCGCCGAAGAACCCGGCCGCACCCGGCGTCACCTGGCCCGACGCGCTGGCCTGGGCTGCGGTCTCCGGCGTGCTGTACGCCTCCGCCCGGCTGGTCGCCGCCCGCGGGGCGGCCGCGACCTACGAGAAGCTCACCGGCAAGCTGCCCCCCGGCCTGAACGTCGACAGCGCCGCCTGACGCAGGCCCCGCCCGGGTGGGGCCATGGTGGCCGACATGGCCCCACCCCGGTCAGGGACGGGCGAGGCGGAGGGCGATGCCGTCGAGGATGTCGTGCTCGCTGACCACGACCTCGTCGAGGTCGAAGGCGTCCATGACCACCCGCAGGATCAGCGAGCCCGCGCCGATGACGTCGACCCGGCCGGGGTGCATCACCGGCAGCGCGGCCCGGCGGGCCCGGGTGGCGGTCAGCAGCCCGGCGGTGACCGAGCGGACGGCGCCGACCGGGATCCGCGAGCCGTGGATCGCCGCCGCGTCGTACCCGGGCAGCTGCAGCGCCAGCGCGGCCACCGTCGTCACCGAGCCGGCCAGCCCGACGAGGGTGGCGGCCTGCCCGAACGGCACCTCGGCGGCGACGAGCGCCAGCGCGGCCCGGACGTCGGCCTCGGCGGCCTGCACCTCGTCCGGCGGCGGAGGGTCGCTGTGCAGGTGCCGCTCGGTGATCCGGACGCAGCCGACGTCCACCGACCGGGCGGCCCGCAGGCCGGTGGCGTCACCGAGGACGAACTCGGTGGACCCGCCGCCGATGTCCACCACCAGGTAGGGCGGCCGTGGCGCCGGGCTGCCGTGGGCGGCGGCCGCGGCGGCCAGCGAGGCGGTAGCCCCGAGGTAGGACAGCTCGGCCTCCTCCACGCCGGTGGCCACGTCGGGGAGCTGCCCGAGCGTCGCGAGCACCATGTCCTCGAAGTCGGCCCGGTTCGCCGCGTCCCGGGTCGCGCTGGTCGCGACCATCCGGACCCGTTCGGCGCCGAGCTCGCGGGCCTGCGCGGCGTACTCGGCGAGCACCAGGCGGGTGCGCTCGACCGCCTGCGGCGCGAGCCGTCCGGTGGCGTCGACGCCCTCGCCCAGCCGGACGACCTCCATCCGGCGCAGCAGGTCGGTGTGCGCGCCCTCGGGGGGCACGTCGGCGATGAGCAGCCGGATGGAGTTGGTGCCGCAGTCGATGGCCGCGACCCGGGTCATGCCCGGGCCTGCTGGACGTCGGCGGGGCCGTCGAGGGTGGGGCTGTCGGGCGCGGCGCACGGCCCGGCCGCCCACCACTCCCCCATCTCGGCGACCGCCCGGTCACCGATCGGGTTCACCCCGGGCCCCGCAGCCAGCGCGTGCCCGGCCAGCGCGTGCAGGCACTTGACCCGGTCGGGCATCCCGCCGGCGCTGGCCCGGGTGGGCAGCACGTCGCGGGCGTCGCGGGTGGCGAGGAACGCCTCGTGGGCCGCCTGGTAGGCCGCCGCGAGCTCGGGGTCGGTGGCCAGCTCGTCCTGCCAGTCGCGCATCCGACCGGCCGACTCCAGCCGGCTGGCAGCCGCGGTCGCCCGCGGGCAGGTGAGGTAGTACAGCGTGGGGAACGGGGTGCCGTCCTCCAGCCGCGGCGCGGTCTCCACCACGTCGGGCTGCCCGCACGGGCAGCGGTGCGCGACGCCGACGAGGGCGCGGGGAGGACGGCCGAGCTGCCGGCCGATGACGGCCCTCTCGGCCGGGGACACGGGCGCAGGCGCAGGCGGGCGGGTTCCGGGGTGGCTCACCCCGTCGAGTCTCCGGACGGCGCCGGGTCCGGCGACGCCGGGGGGTCGGCGTCGGCGGCGGCCACCGACTCCAGCAACCCGGTGTACCACGGCACCGGCGCGCTGCTGCCGGTGCCGGGCGCGGGGAGCTCCTCGTCCCCGGCCCGGCTGCCGGCGTCCCCGACGTCACCGACGACGACGAGCCGGTCGCCGGGCAGCACGTAGGTCAGCCGCTCGCGGGCCTGCTGGGCGATGTAGGCCTGGTCGGCCTGCCGGTCCAGCTGGGCCTGCAGGTCCGCGGCCCGCTGGGTCAGCGCCTGCTGCTCGGCGGCGAGGTCGGCCAGTTCCTGCCGGCCGGCGACGTACTGCCGGACCGGTCCGGCGAGGGTCATGGCGAGCAGCAGCACCAGCGCGCCCAGCAGCACCGCCCGGCCGGTGAACCGGGGACCACGGCGCGGAGCGCCGGCGCTGCGGGCCGGGCGGCGGGTGGTCCGCCG
>JAOPWO010000085.1 GCA_025965635.1 Modestobacter sp.
GTCGCGGTCTGGCCGGCGAAGTCCCAGATCACCTTGTAGGCGTCGGGGAACTGCTCGGTCAGGAAGCCTCCGCCGTTCTGGGTGGCGAAGATCCCGGTGTAGCCCCAGCCCTGCCCGGCCAGCGGACCGGAGTCCTCCTGCGGGATGGGCCCGACGTCCAGGATGTCCACGATCAGCAGGTCCCCGGGCTCGGCGCCCTCCACCGCGAAGGGCCCGCTGAGCACGTGCACCGTCGACAGCGGCGCATCGCGGATGTCGTCGGCGGAGTCGTCGTCGTGGATGGCGCCGTCGAACCACTCGCGGCAGTGCACGCGGAAACTGTCGCCGGGCCGGACGGTCACCTGGGCCGGGATGTCCGGATGCCAGCGGTTGTGGCCGAGGTGCTTCTGGTCGGTGAACTTCCTGGTGGAGTCGAGGGGGAACACGAGGTCGGGCATGGACTGCCTCTTCGGCTCGGGGTTCGGGGCTCGCTGCTGGGCGTGGCCGGTCGCTCGCAGCGCCTCACCTCCGCCGGTCGGCGGGTGCGTCCGGGGCGACCGGTACGGGCCTGGGTTGCTTCGCCACGACGTTGTCGTGCATCTGGGTGGTCGGCTGCCGGGTGCCGGGAGGGGGCTCGCCCTCGCGCAACTGGGGTGCCGGCGCCGCGGTCTCCCGGCGGCGGTCACGGAACACCGGGAACAGGGCCAGGGAGAGCAGCAGGACGACGGCGAGCACGACCGCCGCGGTGGTCACGTTCGCCGCCCACACGCCGGTGAGGAGCAGGAAGGCGGGGACAGCGCAGGTCGCCACCCCGGCGACGATGGCCACCAGCCCGGTGAAGCGGGTGAGCTCATCCCGCTTGAGCCCGAGGACCAGGAAGAACAGCCCCCACAGCACCGCCCAGTACAGCCAGATGACACCGAACGCAGCGTCGTCCAACCGGCCGAAGTTGAGCCCGGCGTAGACCACGGCGCAGCAGGCCACGAAGGCGGAGAACCAGCCCAGTCCCGTGCCGTCCAGGCCGATGAACAGGTTGCAGGCCACGTACAGGTAGGTGAACCCGAACAGGTACAACCCCGACGCACCGAGGACGACGTCCGCGTCCCCGCCGGCGGTGAAGAGGAGGTACGTCGGGGTGAGGACCTGGAGGAGGCCGACGAAGAGGTTCATCGGTGCCGCCGCCCGTGCGTCCACCCGGCCCAGCAGCATCAACCCGTTCACGATCAGGACCGCTCCGACGTACAACAGACCAACGCTGGCCATCTCGGTCACTCCTCCTGAGCAGTCGATCGATCGGATTCCCGGCCGTGATCTGCGGAGCGCCCCGCCCTCAGGGGCGGGGCAGCCGGCTCAGGGCCGGATGACGCGACACGTCGGCCCGCCGACCGGCGCCCGGGGCGGGCGGCGGCGCGGACACGACGTCGGGTCGTTCCCGCGTGCGTTCCGTGCGGTCGATCAGATCTCGGCGAGCCGGGGAGCCGAACGAGAGGCGGGGCGCGGTGAGGACGCGTGCCGCGGCCACCCCGCACGCCGGGCAGGGGACGTCGGGGGGAGCCGAGCCCATCGGCCAGCGGGTCTCGGCCGTCCCGTGGTCGGGGCACCGGTACAGGTAGACGGCGATGTCGCACCTCCGGCGGGATCCGGCGGCAGGGCCCTGGGCCCTCCCGGATCAGCCGACCCTGGCCTCGCCCGCACGAGGGGGTCAAGGCGCGGCACGTGCCGAGCCGGCCCCGGACGGGCGTTCCTCCGGCTGCCCGGCGGGTCGTCACCCAGCGCAGCGCGGCGGCCCGGCATGTCGTCCGCGTGTCGCGGAGATGTCGGTCGTGTTACGCCGCGCGCGCGTCCGGCGACCCGGTCGTTGCGTTGCCCGGGCCGAGGAGGGTGTCAGGCGCCGGGCGGGCGGTACCGGACCCGGGCGGCCGTGCCCAGTGCCGCGAGCGTCTCGTCCACGGTCATGAGCACCGTCGTCTCCACCGAGTGGACCGCCCCGCCGGCGCTGATCGCCAGGACGACGGCGGCCATCGAGACGTCGTCCGGCGCCTCCCACAGGTTGTAGCCGTCGTGGTCGCCGAAGGCGTACCAGAACCCGTGCAGCTGGCCGCCGACGGACTCGATGTAGGTCCGTGCGGCGGCGCGGCGGTCCTCCGGGTGGTCGATCAGCCTCGCCCACGTCTCCGGTGTGTAGCTGAACCTGGTCAGGTAGAGCGTCACGGCCCCTCCTCGGGTGCGCGCCGGCGGACGCCCGGGTCGGTCACAGCGCGCGCAGGATGTCCTCCACCCGCTCCTTGGCGTCCCCGAACAGCATGGCCGTGTTCTGGCGGAAGAACAGCGGGTTCTGCACGCCGGCATAGCCGGTGCTCATCGACCGCTTGAACACCACGACGTCCTCGGCCTCCCAGACGTGCAGCACCGGCATGCCGGCGATCGGGCTGCCCGGGTCGTCGATGGCCGCCGGGTTGACCGTGTCGTTGGCGCCGATGACCAGGACGACCGAGGTGTCGGGGAAGTCGTCGTTGATCTCGTCCATCTCCAGGACGACGTCGTAGGGCACCTTCGCCTCGGCCAGCAGCACGTTCATGTGCCCGGGCAGCCGCCCGGCGACCGGGTGGATGCCGAACCGGACGGCCACGCCGAGCTCGCGGAGCCGGCGGGTCAGCTCCGCGACCGGGTACTGCGCCTGCGCGACCGCCATCCCGTAGCCGGGGGTGATGACCACCGAGGTGGCCTCCTTCAGCAGCTGCGCGGTGTCCTCGGCGGTGATCTCCCGGTGCTCCCCGTGGTCGACGTCGGACGCGGTGGCGCCCTCGTTGCCGAACCCGCCGGCGATGACGGACAGGAAGGACCGGTTCATCGCCCGGCACATCACGTAGGACAGGTACGCACCCGAGGACCCGACCAGCGCGCCGGTGACGATCAGCAGGTCGTTGTCGAGCAGGAATCCCGAGGCCGCGGCCGCCCAGCCGGAGTAGCTGTTGAGCATCGACACGACCACGGGCATGTCGCCGCCGCCGATCGAAGCGACCAGGTGCCACCCCAGCGCCAGAGCCAGCACGGTCACGGCGGCCAGCAGCCCCAGGGTCGGCCCCACGACGAAGAGCACGGTCAGGCCGACGAATGCCGCCAGCGCGCCCAGGTTGAGCAGGTTCCGGCCGGGCAGCATCAGCGGGTTGGACCTGATCCGGCCGGACAGCTTGAGGAACGCGACGATCGAGCCGGTGAACGTGACCGCACCGATGAAGACGCCGATCACCACCTCGGCGGAGTGGATGCCGAGCAGTCCGGCGGGCACCTCGGTCTGCTCGTCCGGGCGGGCCTCCACCGACAGGTAGCCGTTCCAGCCGACCAGCACGGCGGCGAGGCCGACGAAGCTGTGCAGGATGGCGATCAGCTCCGGCATGCCGGTCATCTCGACCCGGCGGGCCCGCCAGAGGCCGATCGCCGCCCCGACCACCATGGCGCAGGCCAGCAGGGCGACGCCGGTGCCGCTGCTGCTCCGGGCGGCCAGCCCGATCGTCGCGGCCAGCGCGACGGCCATGCCGGCCATGCCGAAGGCGTTGCCGGCCTTGGCGGTCTCGTGCCGGGACAACCCGGCCAGGCTGAGGATGAACAGCAGTGCGGCGACGACGTACGCCGCCTGGACAGCGCTCTCGGCAGACATCAGCTCAGCCCCTCGTGAACATGGCGAGCATGCGGCGGGTCACGGCGAAGCCGCCGAACACGTTGATGCTGGCCAGCAGGATTGCGACGACGGCGAGCGTGGTGACGGCCGGGTCGCCGTGCCCGACCTGCAGCAGGGCGCCGACCACGATGATCCCGGAGATGGCGTTGGTGACCGACATCAGCGGCGTGTGCAGGGCGTGGTGCACGTGCCCGATCACGTAGAAGCCGATCACGATCGCCAGGGAGAAGACGGTGAGGTGCCCGCGCAGCTCCTCCGGGGACAGTGCGGTGAGCACGAACAGCAGCACTGCACCCAGCCCGATCGGCGCGAACCGCCGGGCGGGTGAGGGCGGCGCCTGCGGCTCCGCGGGGACCACCGCCGCTGGTTGGGGTACCGCTGGGGCGGCGGAGACGGGGACCGGCGGGGGTGGCCAGGTCCTCTCGCCGCGGTGCACCACGGTGATCGCGCGCTGCACGACGTCGTCGAGGTCGAGCACCAGCCGGCCGTCCTTGCCCGGCGTGAGCAACTTGAGCAGGCTGACCAGGTTGGTGGCGTACAGCTGCGAGGCCTGGGCGGGCAGCCGCCCGGGCAGGTCGGTGTAGCCGATGATCGACACGCCGTTGGCGGTGACCACGAGCTGGTCGGGGACGGTGCCGGCCACGTTGCCGCCCATCGCGGCGGCCATGTCGACGATGACACTGCCCGGGCGCATGCTGTTGACCATCTCTGCGGTGATCAGCCGGGGCGCGGGCCGGCCGGGGATCAACGCCGTGGTGATGATGATGTCGACGTCCTTGGCCTGCTCGGCGTAGGCCTCGGCGGCCCGGCGGTCGTAGTCGGCCGAGGTCTCCCGGGCATAGCCGTCGGCGCTCACGGTCTGCTCGGGCGGCGCGACCGCGACGTACTCACCGCCCAGCGAGCGGATCTGCTCGGCGACCTCGGGACGGACGTCGGTGGCCCGGACGATCGCGCCGAGGCTGCTGGCCGTGCCGATGGCGGACAGCCCGGCCACGCCGGCGCCGATGACGAGCACCTTGGCCGGGGGCACCTTGCCGGCCGCGGTGACCTGACCGGTGAAGAACCGGCCGAACGTGTGCGCCGCCTCGATCACCGCCCGGTAGCCGGCGATGTTGGCCATCGAGCTCAGCACGTCCAGCGACTGGGCACGGGAGATGCGGGGGACGGCGTCCATCGCCAGCGCGGTGACCGGCCGCCGGGCCAACGTCTCGAGCAGCTCGGGCGAGAGCGCCGGGGCCAGCAGGCCGACCAGGACGGCGTCGTCCCGGAGCCGGTCGACCTCGCCGGCCGCCGGGGCGTTCACCCGCAGGACGACGTCGGCCCGCCACGCCGCGTCGTCGTCGGCGACCTCGGCGCCGGCCGCGGCGTAGGCCTCGTCGGGAAAGCTGCTGGCCAGCCCCGCGCCCGAGGCGACGATCACCTCGTGGCCCAGGGCCCGCAGCTGCGGGACGGTGGCCGGGGTGGTGGCGACGCGGGTCTCGCCGGGACGGGACTCGCGGGGGACGCCGATCTGCACGCAGCACTCCGTTCAGCACTGGACCGGCCTCGGTGCCTGCCCAGGAAGCCCGCTCACGGTGCCGGCCGATGGCCTGCACGGCTGCTCGCGGAGTCTGGATCATGCCGGACGCGTCCGGACGGGTCATCCCCGGTGTCCGACCGATCGGTCGAGGAGGGACGCGCACGCACCGACCCCCGGCTGGTGGTCCGCTGGCCCGGTCCGGACGACGGGAGGGTGCGGATCGACTCCTTCCACCGGGGACCCCCGGCTCCGCCGCCGCCCCACCCGGGGGCCAGAGTTGCCACTCCCACCCGACACGTCTCGAGGAGCCCGGACGATGGACATGCGCCTGGAACTGGTCCCGCTCCCGACGGCCGACGTGGACCGGAGCAAGCAGTTCTACGTCGAGCGGGTGGGCTTCGGTCTCGACCACGACGTCGAGCCCGGCAACGGGATGCGGGTCGTCCAGCTCACCCCGCCCGGCTCCGCCTGCTCGATCGTCGTCGGGGTGGGCATGAGCGCCCCCGACGCGCCCCGGGTGCAGAACCTGCACCTCGTCGTGGACGACGTCGAGGCGGTCCGGGCGCAGCTGGTGGACCGGGGCGTCGAGGTGTCCGCGGTGCACGACGTGGGCGGCGTGAAGTACGCCTGGTTCAGCGACCCGGACGGCAACAGCTGGGCGCTCCAGGAGATCCCCGCGCACGTCCGGGCATCGCACCCGGGCTGAGAGACGGCCGGAGCGGAGCCGCGTCGGAGCCGGAGCCGGGTCAGAGCCAGACCGGGTCGGGGCGGCGCAGCCCGGCGGCGAGGAGCCGCTCGCCGTCCTCGGGGACGGCGCTGACCCCGGCCAGCAGCAGGCCCAGCCGGGACGCCCGCCGCGAAGGGTCCGACACCGTCCCGGCCAGCTCGACGAGGTCCCGCGGATCGGCTGACCGGCGCACCTGCCCCTCCCGCACCGCGCGCGCCCACACCGTCGCGAGCGCCGCGTCGAAGGCGGCCTTGGCGGGCGTGATGGCCCGGGGCTCGCGCCCCACCCGCAGGCCCGCCGCGGCGATGAAGGCGCGGTCGGCGGTGACCATCCGGGACAGCAGCTCGGTGACCAGCACGACCCGGCCCAGCGCGGCGCCGGCGGGCAGGTCCCGGGAGACCAGGTCGCGCAGCACCGACCAGCGGTGCACCGAGACGCCGTCGACCAGGGCGGCCTTGTCGGGGAAGTGCCGGTACAGCGTGGTCGTGCCCAGCCCGGCGTACGCGGCGATCGCCCGGACCCCGACCCCGGGGCCGTCGGCCGCCACCCGGTCCCGGGTGGCCCGGATCAGGCGCGAGACGTTCTCCGACGCGTCGCTGCGGACCACGGCTGCCTCTCTCCGGCTGGGTCGTGCACCTGCTGGCCGATGTGGGCCGCACCGGGCTCCGTCGTCCCCGGTTGGTGGACCCGCCGGGGCGGCCCCGGGCAGTCTGCCCGGACGCCGACCGTGATCCCTCCAGGAGGTACCCCGTGCGCCCCCAGCGTGTCTACGGCCACCTGCGTCCGCCGACGCCCGAACAGTTGCAGGAGTACGCCGCGCGGCACCACATCACCCTGTCGCCCGGCCAGGCCGTCGAGCTGCTGCCCACCGTCGCCGGGA
Source organism: Modestobacter sp. (assembly GCA_025965635.1). Lineage (GTDB taxonomy): Bacteria > Actinomycetota > Actinomycetes > Mycobacteriales > Geodermatophilaceae > Modestobacter. The sequence goes on from JAOPWO010000085.1 coordinate 6,785, forward strand.
TGCTGTCGGTGTTCGACACGATCGACGAGCTGCCCGAGCCGGTGGTCCCGGTCGTCGCCGCCACCCGCGACCCGGGGCGCGCGCCGACGGCGGAGGAGGACCCGTACAACGCCTTCATCCGGTTCTGTGACGTCCGCGGCGCCGGGGAGGGGCCGCTGGCCGGGGTCCGGGTCGCCGTCAAGGACTGCATCGCGGTGGCCGGCGTCCCGATGACGAACGGGTCGCGGATGCAGCCACGGGCCGTGCCGGCCGAGGACGCCGTCGTGGTCGAACGGCTGCTCACCGCCGGGGCCACGATCGTGGGCAAGGCCAACATGGAGGACATGGCCATGGGCGGGGGAGAGGGCTCGGTCTACGGCGCCGCCCGCAACCCGGTCGACCCGCGCTACTCCGGCGGCGGCTCGTCGAGCGGCTCTGCCGTGGCGGTCGCCGCCGGGATGGCCGACGTCGCGCTCGGCGCGGACGAGGCGGGCAGCGTCCGCATCCCCGCGGCGTACTGCGGACTGGTCGGCATGAAGGCCACGCACGGGCTGGTGCCCTCCTACGGGCTCACCTACATGGACCACACCCTCGACCACATCGGCCCGATCACCACGACCGTGGCCGACAACGCCCGGGTGCTGCAGGTGATCGCCGGGCCGGACTGGCGGGACGCCCAGTGGGTGCGCGGCGACGTCGAGCCCGACGACTACCTGTCCGGCATCGGGGACGGCGTGGCGGGACGGACCTTCGCCGTCGTCGAGGAGGCGCTGGCGCCGATCGGCTGCTCGCCGGACGTGCTGACCGCCTTCGAGCAGGCCTGCGCGGTCCTCACCGCCGCCGGCGCGACGATCCGCCGGGTGTCGATCCCGCTCTGGCTGTCGGCCTGGCCGATCGAGAGCGCCTTCCTGACCTTCGCCATCCGGGCGATGCTGGACTCCGGTGGGGCCGGCTACGGCCACCTCGGCCGGATCGACGTCGCCGCCACCGCCACCCTCGCCGCCCAGCTGCGCACCAGTGCCGACGACCTCGCGGCGGTCGAGAAGCTGATGCTGATGACCGGCGAGCACCTGCGGGACGCCTATCTGGGCACCCACTACGGCAAGGCGCAGAACCTCCGCCTGGAACTGCGCCGGCAGGTCGAGCGGGCGCTGGACGGCAACGACCTGCTGCTCACCCCGACCACCCCGACGGTGGCCTGGGAGCTGCTCGAGCACCCCGTGGGCATGGTGGAGCTGGTCGACCGGATCAGCGGGGACTCGATCCTGAACACCTGCCCACTGGACCTCACCGGACATCCTGCGCTCACCGTGCCGGCCGGCACCGGTGAGCACGGTCTGCCCGTGGGCCTGCAGCTCATCGGCCCCCGGCTGGGCGAGGCGCGGCTCTACCAGGCCGGGGCCGTCGTCGAGGCCGCGCTGGGCGGCACGGCCGGCTGACCCGGCCGCTCTCAGCCCCAGGACGCCTGCAGGGACATCAGCGAGACGTTCGTGAGAGCCGGGGCGTACCTGAGCGGCTCGGGCTCGGTGATGGTCACGGTGCCCAGTCGTCGGAAGACCGCCCCGAGGGCGACGACGCCTTCGAGGCGGGCCACCAGCGGCCCCAGGCACCGGTGCTCCCCACGCCCGAAGCCCACGTGGGTGTCGATGTTCTCCCGGCCCAGCTGCATCGACAGGGGGTCGGGGAACTGCCGCTCGTCGGTGTTCGCCGCGGCCCACAGCACGTGCACGAGCTGCCCCGCCGGGATCTCCGCCCCGCCGAGGGTGACGTCCCGGGTCGCCCGCCGGAAGAGGCCCTTGCTGGGGCTGCGCCGCCGGACCGTCTCCTCGACCACGCGGGGGAGCAGTGCCGGGTCGCCGGCCACGGCGGCCCACAGCTCCGGCTGCCGGCTCAGGTAGTAGACGGCGTGGCCGATCATGTTCGCCGCGGTGTCGTTGCCGGCGATCAGCTGCTCCAGGACCATGCCCGCGACGTCGTCGTCCGACAGCTGCCCGCCGTCGATCCGGGCGTGCACCAGCGCGCTGATCACCCCCTCGTCCGGTGCCGACCGCTTGTCCGCGATGACCGTGCGCAGGTACCGGTTGAACTGCACCACCCGGTCGAACCGCTCCAGCTGGTCGGTGGTGTAGCCGGCGTCCCCGTCGTCGGGATCACCGTCGTCGTTCCCGGGGGTCAGGATGACCAGCGCGTCCTCGGTCACCTGCCGGATGTCCGCCGCGTCGGCGTCGGGCAGCCCGAGGGCGCGGGTGATCGTGCCGATGGTGAACGGGTTCGCGAACTCGGTCATCAGGTCGCCGTGCCCGCGCTCGACCAGGGGGTCGAGCAGCTCGTCGGCGAGGACCTCCATGGCCGGCCGCATCCGGTTCACCCGGCTCGGGATGAACGCGCGCTGCGCGAGGACCTTGGCCTTCTTGTGGTCCTCGCCGTCCCGGTTGATCAGCGCGGAATTGCTCCACACCCCGTCGGGGAACTCGTCCCGGTACTTCGCCGGGACCCGGTGCCCGCCGAGCGTGCCGCCGTTGGCGAAGGTCTCCGGGTCCTCGAGGATGCGGACCACGTCCTCGTAGCGGGTGACGGTCCAGACCCCGAACTCGGGGGCGAAGAAGACCGGGCAGGTGTCCTGCGCGTGCTTCCAGACCGGGAACGGGTCGGTCAGCTGCTCGTCGCTGAGAGGGGCGTAGCCGGCGAGGTGCGGGCATCCGGTGCTGGACATGTGCGGTCCTCGGTGTGAGCTGGGCGACATCGACGGGGCGAGAGTGCGCGGCTCCCGCGGACCGCGACAGGGCCCGCTGCTGACCGGGCGCGCAGGGACAACCCCCGGCCCGATCTGGCACGCTCGGTCAACTCCGCTGGACGGTAGGAGAGCGACTCGTGGCACAGGTCTTCGACATCGACAGCGTGCCGGCGGACAGCCGGCTCCTGGCGTGGCAGCAGGGCGCGTCGCGGTTGATCCACCCGATGGTCGTGCGTGCCGAGCCGGCCGGGCTGCACGGCCGGGTGACGACGAGCGACGCCCTCGGGCTGCGCACCATCCGGGTCTGCGGTGTCCCCTCGACCGTGGAGCGGCCGGCCCTCCTCATCTCCCCGCAGGACCCGGCGTTCGTGCTGCTGACGATGGTGGTGACGGGCTCGGTCGAGCTCGAGCAGGGTGCCGGGGCGGGGCGGCTCGAGGCAGGGGACCTGACCTGGTACCTGGCCTCCCGGCCGTACCGGCTGCAGGCCCTGACCCCGTTCGACCTGGTGCACTTCCTCGTCCCCGCGGTCCACGCGCCACTCCTGCGCGAGCGACTGGGCGCCGGGTCGGCCACGCCGGTGCCCCGGGGCACCGCGGTCTCCTCCGTGCTGCCGCCCTTCCTGGCGGCCGTCGTCGACTGGCAGCTCGCCGAGGACGGCGGCGCACGGGACGGGGCCCTCGGGGCGTCGCTGGTGCAGCTGATCGCCTCGCTGGGCGGGACGCCCGGGCGCGGGCCGGCCGGCACGGCCGCCGACGACCACGTCGAGGCCGCCACCCGGTACGTCCAGGAGCACCTCGGCGACCGGGCGCTCACCCCCGCGACGATCGCCGCCGCCTGTCACGTGTCGCTGCGGCAGTTGCACCGGGCCTTCGCCCGGCGCGGGACGTCCGTCGCCGCCTCGGTGATGTCCGCGCGGCTCGCGGGAGCCGCGCTCCGGCTGGCCGACCCCGACCGGACCGCCGAGCCGATCGCGGCGACGGCCCGGGCGTTCGGTTTCACCAGCCCGGCCCACTTCAGTCGACGGTTCGCCGCTGAGTTCGGTCGGCCGCCGGCCGAGTGGCGCCGGTCGGCACCGCCCGTGGGGGCCTCGACCCCGGCCTGCGACCGACCGCGGTGACCCTTGACACACTGGCCATCGGTCCCTGTAATCGACCTGACCACAGCGCGGACGGTTGTCCGCCGCTGGCCTCCCGACCGAAGAGGGCTGTCCATTGAGCGTCCCCGCCTCGAGCACCACGTCCGACTCGTTGCCGACCGTGGACGTCGACGTCCTGGTCGTGGGCTCGGGCCCGGCAGGCGCGTCCGCCGCGCTGTTCCTCGCCACCTACGGGACGTCGACCCTGCTGGTCACCAAGTACAGCCGGCTGTCCGACACCCCCCGTGCGCACATCACCAACCAGCGCACGATGGAGACGATGCGCGACATGGGCGTCGAGGACACCCTCATGGCGCTCGCGACGCCGTGGGAGTACATGGGCAACACGACCTTCTGCACCAGCCTGTCCGGTGAGGAGCTGGGCCGGATCCCCTCGTGGGGCACCGACACGGTGCGGCACGCCGACTACGAGCTGCAGAGCCCGACCACGATGCTCGACGCCCCGCAGACGATCACCGAGCCGGTGCTGGTCAAGGCCGCGCAGGAGCGGGGGGCGCGGCTGCGTTTCGACACCGAGTACCTCTCCCACGTGCAGGACGACGAGGGGGTCACCACCACCGTCCGCGACCGGCTCACCGGCCGCGGGTACACGATCCGCTCGAAGTACCTGATCGGTGCCGACGGCGCGAAGAGCAAGGTCGCCGCTGACCTCGACCTGCCCTTCGAGGGCCCGGGCGCGGTCGCCGGCGCGATGAGCATCGTCTTCGAGGCCGATCTGTCCCACCTCGTCGCCCACCGCCCCTCGGTCCTCTACTGGATGCTCCAGCCGGGCGCGGAGAAGGAGGGCGTCGGCCTGGGCGTGCTCCGGATGATCAAGCCCTGGAACGAGTGGATGCTCATGTGGGGCTACGAGGTGGCCGCCGGCCCCCCCACCTTCACCGACGAGGTCGTCCGCGAGCTGGCCGTCGCCCTGGTGGGCAGCGAGGACTTCGAGATGACGGTCAAGTCGGCCTCCCCGTGGACGGTGAACCACCACTTCGCCACCACGATCGCCCGCGGCCGGGTCTTCTGTGCCGGCGACGCCGTGCACCGGCACCCTCCGACGAACGGCCTGGGCTCCAACACCTCCATCCAGGACTCCTACAACCTGGCCTGGAAGCTGGCCCACGTCCTCGCCGGGACGGCCGGGCCGGCCCTGCTGGACAGCTACGACGCCGAGCGGGCGCCGATCGCCCGGCAGATCGTGGAGCGGGCCAACCAGAGCATCGCCGACACCGGCCGGATCCTGCAGGCCCTCGACCTGGAGCACACCGAAGCCGACGCGCTCGAGCGGCAGCTGTCGCTGTGGAAGGCCCCCGGGGCCGAGGGGGAGAAGATCCGGACGGCGGTGCGCGAGGCCATCGCCTACAAGGCGCACGAGTTCGACGCGCACGGGGTCGAGCACAACCAGCGCTACGCGTCCTCGGCCGTCGTCCCCGACGGGACGCCGATGCCCGAGTACCGCCGCGACCCGGTGCTCTACGCCCAGCCGACCACCTGGCCCGGCGCCAAGATCCCGCACACCTGGGTGACCCGGCAGGGCCGGCGGGTCTCCACGCTCGACCTGGTCGGCAAGGGCCGCTTCGCGCTGGTCACCGGCATCGGCGGTGCGGTCTGGCTGGAGGCCGGCCGCGCGCTGGGCGAGGAGCTCGGGCTCGGCATCACGCCGGTGTCGATCGGCCCGGGGCAGCCGTTCGAGGACCCGTACGGCACCTGGGCCGAGCTCCGCGAGATCGAGGACGGCGGGGTGCTCCTGGTCCGGCCCGACCTGTACGTCGCCGCCCGGCACACCACGGCGCCGTCCTCGCCGGGGCAGGCAGCCCAGTGGCTCCGCAGCGCGCTGGGCAGCGTCCTCGCCCGCTGACCACAGCTCCACGCCGACACGGCAGCCCGCGTCCCAGGGGGACGCGGGCTGCCGCGTCAGGAGGCCCGGGGACCGGAGGGGGCGGACAGCCGCTCGGCGCTCGGCGCGGGCAGCGCGGCGCCCAGCGCG
>JAOPWO010000120.1 GCA_025965635.1 Modestobacter sp.
ACTCGCCCTGCACGAGCGCGTGCCGGATGAACAGCTCCCGGGAGACGACCGGGTCGATCGAGCCGTACTGCACCGTGCGGGCGACCACCAGCGGCAGCCCGTACAGCGTGACCCGTTCGGTGGCCACGACACTGCCGCGCTTGGCGTCCCAGCGCGGCTCGCTGTGCTGCCGCTTGACCACGTGGTCGGCCAGCCGCTCGACCACCTCCGGGTCGATCCGGGCGACGGTGCGGGCGAACAACCGGCTGGTCTCCACCAGCTCGGCGGCCATCACCCAGCGCGGTGGCTTCTTCGCCAACGGGGTCCCCGGCGCGAGGACGAACCGGGTGTTGCGGGTGCCCAGGTACTCCCGGCTCCCCCGCTTGGGGCCATGTTGGCCAACGGAGCCCTTCACGGGCTCCGCCTGCATCCCCACCTGCGAGAGCAGACCGGACAGCAGGGCGGCGTGCACGCCGCGCTCGTCCGGGGCGGGGGCCAGCTCACCGAGCTGCATGCCCAGCCGGCGGGCGGTACCGCGCAGCTGCCCGTGCAGGTCCTGCCACTCACGGATCCGCAGATGGTGCAGGAACTCCCGCTTGACGCTGCGCCGGAACTGGTTGCCGCTCAGCGCCTCCTGCTGCTCCACCAGGTACCGCCACAGGTTCAGCAGACCGAGGAAGTCGGAGTTCTCGTCGGCGAAGCGGCGGTGCAGCTCGTCGGCCGCCTGCTGGTGCTCGGCCGGGCGCTCCCGCGGGTCCTGGATGGTCAGCCCGGCGGCGATGACCAGGACCTCCTCCAGCACGCCGCGCCGGTCGGCCTCCACGACCATCCGGGCGATCCGCGGGTCCAGCGGCAGGGTGGCCAACGCTCGGCCGGTCTCGGTGAGCACGCCGTCGGCGGTGAGCGCCCCGAGCTCCTCCAGCAGGGCGATGCCGTCGGCGACGGCCCGGCGGTCCGGCGGGTCGATGAACGGGAAGTCGGCGACGTCCCCCAGCCCCAGGGCGGCCATCTGCAGCAGGACCGAGGCCAGGTTGGTGCGCAGGATCTCCGGGTCGGTGTACTCCGGCCGGGACTCGAAGTCCGCCTCGCTGTACAGCCGGATGGCGATGCCCTCGCTGGTGCGCCCGCACCGGCCCGACCGCTGCCGCGCCGAGGCCTGGCTGACCGACTCGATCGGCAGCCGCTGCACCTTGGTGCGATGGCTGTACCGGGAGATGCGCGCCGTCCCCGGGTCGACCACGTACTTGATGCCCGGGACGGTCAGCGAGGTCTCGGCCACGTTGGTCGCCAGCACGACCCGGCGGCCGGTGTGCGGCTGGAACACCCGGTGCTGGTCGGCGGCGGTGAGCCGGGAGTAGAGCGGCAGCACCTCCGTCCCGGGCAGGCCCCGCTCGGCCAGCGCGTCGGCGGTGTCGCGGATCTCCCGCTCCCCGGCCAGGAACACCAGCACGTCCCCGGGACCCTCCGCCACCAGCTCGTCGACGGCGTCGACGATGGCGGTGACCTGGTCCCGGTCGGGGTCGGCCGCCGGGTCGCCCTCGGGCGCCTCGGGGTCGACCACCGGGCGGTAGCGCACCTCGACGGGGTACGTGCGGCCGCTGACCTCCACGACCGGCACCGGGCGCTCGTCGGTGCTGAAGTGCCGGGCGACCCGCTCCACGTCGATCGTGGCCGAGGTGATGATCAGCTTCAGGTCGGGCCGGCGGGGCAGCAGCTGGGCCAGGTAGCCCAGCAGGAAGTCGATGTTGAGGCTCCGCTCGTGCGCCTCGTCGATGATGATCGTGTCGTACTGGCGCAGCATCCGGTCGCGCTGCACCTCGGCCAGCAGCACTCCGTCCGTCATCAGCTTGACCAGCGTGGCGTCGCCCACCTGGTCGGTGAACCGGACCCGCCACCCGACCACCTCGCCGAGCGGGCTGTCCAGCTCCTCGGCGATCCGCTCGGCCACCGTGCGGGCGGCGATCCGGCGGGGCTGGGTGTGGCCGATCCGCCCGCGGACGCCCCGGCCGAGCTCGAGCAGGATCTTGGGCAGCTGGGTCGTCTTGCCCGACCCGGTCTCCCCCGCGACGACCACCACCTGGGCGTCGCGGATCGCCGCGGCGATCTCGTCGCGCCGCTGGCTGACCGGCAGCTCGTCGGGGTAGCTGACCACCGGGACGGCGGCGCGGCGGCGGGCGATCCGCTCCTCGGCGGCGACCAGGTCGGCGGCGATGCGCTCGCGCTGACGGGCGCGGGCCGCGGGGTCCGTGGTCCTGCGGGTCGCGTCGAGCCGGCGGCGCAGCCGGTGCTCGTCCTCGAGGGTGAGTGCGGGCAGCCGGGACCGCAGGTCGTCGTGCGGGGTGGTCACGGGGCGCTCGTGGTTCCTTCCGGGTGGGGCAGCTCCCCAGGGTCCCATCCCCGGAAGCGAGTAGCGCACGTCACGGTCGGTGCGCTGTGCAACTTATTGCGTGTACAGCGCAACGGCTTGTACGGTGCAACTGTTCCGCCGGCGCAGCGTTGCGTCCGCCGCCCGCGCCTCGCCAGCCCCGGAGTACCCGTGACCGCAACCCCCGACACCGCGCCCGCGCCGGCCGCCGACCTCAGCCTGTCCGACGAGCTGGCCCGGCTCTCCCGCGTGCTGCACGCCTTCAAGTCCGGTTCGCTGAACGGCACCGGCACCGAGGCCCGGGAGCGGGCGGCCCACGTGCTGCTGTTCCCCCTCACCCGGCTGGGTCCGCTCCGTCAGGGCGCGCTGGCGGACCTGGTGCACGCCGACCCCTCGACCGTCAGCCGGCACGTCACGCTCCTGGTGGAGCGCGGGCTGGTCCGCCGGGTGGCCGACGAGCAGGACGGCCGGGCCAGCGTGCTGGTCGTGACGCCGGCCGGCGAGGCCGTGCTGGAGACCATGCGGCAGGAGCGCGACGCCCTCCTGGACCGCGTCACCGCGACGTGGTCCCCCGGCGAGCGCGCCGTCTTCACCCGTCACCTGCACCGCTTCGTGCAGGACCTGACCACCCACCTGCCCTCCCTGAGCGCTGCCGCCGGCGGTGCCGCTCCCTGCGCCGAGAAGGACCGATGACCCAGACCAGCGACCGCGGGACCGCGGCCGACCGCCGGGCGGCCGCCGCGGCCCCGGACGCCTCCGGGGCGTTCACGCACCGCCAGATCGTGACGATCCTGGTCGGCCTGATGCTCGGCATGTTCCTCGCCGCGCTCGACCAGAACGTGGTCTCCTCCGCTATCCGGACCATCGCCGACGACCTGCAGGGCTACGACCTGCAGGCCTGGGCGACGACGGCGTTCCTCATCACCTCGACGATCACCACGCCGCTCTACGGCAAGCTCAGCGACATCTACGGCCGCCGGCCGTTCTACCTGTTTGCCATCGGCGTCTTCATCATCGGCTCGCTGGCCTGCACGTTCGCCGACACGATGTACCAGCTCGCCGCTTTCCGCGCGCTGCAGGGCATCGGCGCCGGCGGCCTGATGTCGCTCGCGCTGGCGATCATCGGCGACATCGTGCCGCCGCGGGAGCGGTCCAGGTACCAGGGCTACTTCAAGGCCGTCTTCGGCACCTCCAGCGTGCTCGGCCCGGTCATCGGCGGCTTCCTGGCCGGCCAGACCACGCTGCTGGGCCTCACCGGCTGGCGGTGGATCTTCCTGATCAACGTGCCGCTGGGCGTGCTGGCGTTCGTCGTCGTCATGCGGGTGCTGCACCTGCCGCACCAGCGCCGCGACCACCGCATCGACTGGCCGGGCGCCCTCGCGCTGGTCACCTTCCTGGTCCCGCTGCTGATCGTGGCCGAGCAGGGCCGCACCTGGG
>JAOPWO010000123.1 GCA_025965635.1 Modestobacter sp.
ACCAGGTGCAGCGGGCCCCGGGGCGCGGCCACACCCGCCGCCGGCGGTGACGGGGCCACCGGCGGCACGGTCGCCGGGCTGCCGGCGGGGGAGGGGGGTGCACTCACGTCGAGCCTCCTGTCGGGTCGGGTGGATGGGGTGGGATGCCGCCGGCGGCCGGGCAGTCAGGCCGGGGGTGGGGAGAGCACCTGCCCCGGGAGCAGCAGGTCGGGGTCGGGGCCGATGACCGCCGCATTGGCCTGCCACCACGCGTCCACCCCGGCCAGGACCTCCGCATCGGTGATCGGCGCGGACCGCTGAGCCGTCAGCCACCCCGCAGCGATGTCCCACAGGCAGTCCCCGCGCAGCACCACGCGGTCGGTCGCGGCCGGGAAGCCGGCAGGCGCCGGGTCGGCCGGTGCGTCCGGCCAGTCCGGTGGAACCGCGACGTGGCCGGTCCCGGCGGAGGGGCCGGTCCCCTCGAGGGAGCTGACCGCGTCGACGGGGCCGTCGATCGGGGAGTCGGCCGCCGCCGTCACGAGCGGCACGGCCGCGGACGCCGGGACCAGCACCGGCGCACCGGCGCTCAGGGTCAGCCCCACGGCCACCGCGGCCAGACGGCGGGCACCCGTGGGGAGCAGCGCCAGCAGCGCCCGGTCGGCTGCTCGCCCGGGTGTCCCGGGGAGTGTCGAGACCGCCGTGAGCAGCAGCCCGAGCGCGCCCCAGCCCCAGCACAGCCAGCCGGCCGCGGCAGCGGTGGGGACCAGCAGGGCGTCGGGACCCGCCAGGTCGACCAGGTGCTGCGGGGCGGCGATCGCCGACCGCACCTGCGCCGCGTCGGGTCCCAGCACCAGGAGCGCCCAGGCCGCCCCCGCCATCACCAGCGTCGTGGCCGTCCACCGTCTCAGCGACATGTCCCCTCCTCCGCCTCCCCTGGACCAAACACCACGAATGACGTCAAACGCAACCAAATGCACGGGTCTGTGGACGGCTAGCCTGGTCGTCGTGCGCTGGGAGCAGCTGTTCGCAGACCTGGAGGCCCAGTTCGACGCCCGATCGGGAGAGGACGAGTCGGTCGAGGCGTCGTCCCGGACCCGGGCCGAGTACGGCCGCCTGCAGCTGGCCGACCGGCTGCGCGGTGCACGGGGCTGGCCGGTCACGCTCACCTGCCGCGGCGTCGGTGAGCTCAGCGGCCGGCTCGTGGACGTGGGCGTCGACTGGCTGCTGGTCATCGATGCGACGGGCCGTGAGCTGCTGGTCGCCGCACGGGCCGTGCGGGCCGCCGGCGGGCTCGGGTCGGCGACGGCGCCGCCGGCCGACGAGGGGCCGGTGGCCAGCCGGCTGGACCTGCGTCGGGCGCTGCGGGGGCTGGCCCGGGACCGGGCACCGCTGCAGTGCCTGCTGGACGACGGGAGCGTCCTGGCCGGAACGGTCGACCGGGTGGGTGCGGACTTCCTCGAGCTCGCCGAGCACCCACTGGACGTGCCTCGGCGCAGGGAGGCCGTCACCGGGGTGCGGGCGGTCGTCCTGGATGCGGTGGTCGCCGTGCGCACGGCCCGGCCGGCCGGGGTCTGACACTGCGTCCCGAGCACGCGGTGCCGTCAGGTACCCGGCTCAGGCGTCAGGGGTCACGCTCCGCCGTCAGCGGGTGGTCAGTGCGGGGTCTCCGCGCCGTCGCCGACCCGCTGGTCCACGGTCGCCCGGCCGGCGGCGGGCTCGCCGGGCGCGGGGGCATCGCCGACCGGCCCGACGACGCCTGCCCGGGCCTCGGCGTACTTCTGCTGGATGAAGCGCTCGAGCTCGTCCTTCTCGACCCGCCACTGCCCTCGTCCGCCGATCTGGATGGCGATGAGCTCCTTGCGACGGACCAGGGCGTAGGCCTGTGACCAGGAGACGTTGAGGATCTCTGCCACGTCGTCGAGCGTCAGGAACCGCTGGGTCGCCATCAGGTCGTCCGTCTCCCGTCGAAGGTCCCGTCAGTGTGTCAGCCGGTCCCGGGGCGCTGACCGCTCCACCCGAAGGTGTGGACAACCGGTGCGCTCGGGCCGGGAACTCGGTCATGATCTGCGTCCGCACCCGGCCGACCGGGGAGCCGCTGACGTCGTCGGTGGTGCGCGCCGGTGGACGGGGGAGCAGACGGATGAGCGTGTCGAGGGTGCCGTCGTCCGGCGCCGGGCGGGCAACGCCCGATCCGGACCCGGCGCCGGCTGGTCCGCGGCCACGACGCGTGGGTCCGCCGCGGTGGCTGGACCTGCGGTTGGTCCTCGGCGTCCTGCTCGTCCTGGGTTCGGTCCTCGTGGGAGCCCGCGTCCTCACCGCCGCCGACGCCACCGTGCCCGTGTGGGCCGCCGGCGCTGACCTGGCCGAGGGCACGGTCCTGACGGCTGACGACCTCGTCGCCGTCCCGGTGCGGCTGGACGACGTGGCCCGGGCCTACCTCGCCACGAGCACCGAGCCCGGGGGGCGGGTGCTGGCCCGAGCCGTGCGGGCCGGCGAGCTGCTCCCCCGGTCGGCGCTGGACGAGCCCACCGGTGCGGTGCAACTCGCTCTCCCGGTGCAGGCGGGTTTCGTACCGCCGAGCCTGACGCGGGGCCAGCTGGTCGACGTGTACGCCGTGGCGGACCCGGCCACCGGCGCGACGAAGGCCGGTGGCGACGTCGACCTGGTCGTGGGTGCCGCCCCGGTGCAGGCGATCTCCGGTCGCGGGGAGGGTGTGCTGTCGACCGCGACGACCACCGTGCAGGTCGTCGTCTCGGTGCCCGCGCGGGACGCGGCCGAGGTGCTGGCCACCATCGGCGGGCGCGGCCTCGTGGTGGTGGTGCGGGACGACGTCGACGCCGGCACCAGCGTGCCGGCCGCCGACGAGGGCACGCCGGCCGGCGGGGCGGCAACCGCACCTGGTCCGAGGCCGGCCGGCTGATGGCCCTGCACGTCTTCACCGCGGTCACCGGTGCCGCCTGGGAGTCCGAGCTGGTCGGTGCCCTCGACCGGGACGACCACGGCGTGACGGTCGTGCGGCGGTGCGTGGACGTCGCGGAGCTGCTCGCTGCCGCGGCCACCGGCACGGGGCAGGCGGCGCTGCTGTCGGCCGAGCTGCGCAGGCTGGACGGCGCCACCGTGGCCCGGCTGACGGCCGCCGGGGTGGCGGTCGTCGGTCTCGTCGAACCGGGTGACGACCCCGCCGCCCAGCGACTCCGGCAGCTGGGGGTCGCCCGGGTCCTCCCGGCCGACTCGTCGCCCGGGCAGATCGCCGGAGCCCTCCGCGACGCGGTCGCCGGCGGGCCCGGTGGTGGTCGTGACCTGGCCGACCCGCGGACCGCGCTGCCGGTCCTCGGCCTGCCGGCCGAACCGGCCGAGCGCCCCGCCGGCCGCGGCCGGGTGGTCGCCGTCTGGGGGCCCACCGGGGCCCCCGGGCGGACCACCGTCGCCGTCGGCGTGGCCGACGAGGCCGCACGGCTGGGGACCTCGACCCTGCTGGTCGACGCGGACGTCTACGGCGGGGTGGTCGCCCAGGTGCTGGGGCTCCTGGACGAGTCGCCGGGCATCGCGGCTGCGGCACGGCAGGCCGGCGCCGGGACGCTCGACGTCCCAGCACTGGCCCGGCTCGCCTGGTCGGTGCACCCGCGGCTGCGCGTTCTCACCGGCCTGGCGCGTGCCGACCGATGGCCCGAGCTCCGGCCGGGCGCGGTCTCCGGCGTGCTGGCGGAGGCCCGGCGGCTGGCCGCGCTGACGGTGCTGGACTGCTCGTTCAACCTGGAGGACGACGAGGAGCTGTCCTTCGACACCGCGGCGCCGCGGCGCAACGGCGCGACGTTGACCGCGCTCGAAGCCGCCGACGTCGTGCTCTGCGTGAGCGGCGCGGACCCGGTCGCCCTGCAGCGCACCGTGCGAGCGCTGGCCGAGCTGCGTGAGGTGCTGCCCACGGTCGAGCCGCTGGTCGTGGTCAACCAGCTGCGCCGCGGGCCGGTGCCCGGCGACCCGCGGCAGGAGATCGCCTCTGCGTTCGAACGGTTCACCGGTCAGCAGGTCCGGGCGTTCCTGCCGGCTGACCGGCGCGCGACCGACACCGCGCTGGCCGCCGGCCGCACCCTCGCCGAGGTCGCGCCCGGGTCGGTGCTGCGCACCGCCCTGCGCGCCCTCGCCGCCGAACTGGCCGACGTGCCCGAGCCGGCCCACCGTCGCAGACGGCGGTGACACCGGCCGGGTGTCCCCGGCCGGCTCCGGCGACGTAGCGTGCGCGGGGAACCAGTGAGTGAGGAGGGTCACGTGGTCGAACGGCTGACTGCCCTGGACGCGTCGTTCCTCTACCTGGAGGAACCGGACACGCCGATGCACGTCGGCGGCGTGCTCGTGCTCGAGTGCCCGGCCGGGGTGCTCGACCACGATGCGCTGGTCGGTCTCGTCCGGGCGCGACTCCCGTTGGTGCCCCGGTACCGCCAGCGCGTGCTGGAGGTGCCCGGTCACCTGGCCAACCCGGTCTGGGTGGACGACCCGGACTTCGACGTCAGCTACCACGTGCGCCGGTCCGCCCTGCCCCGACCCGGGAACGAGGGGCAGCTGCTCGACCTCGTCGCCCGGCTCACCGCCCGGCCGCTGGACCGGCGCCGCCCGCTGTGGGAGATGTACCTGGTCGAGGGGCTCGCCGAGGGGCGCAGCGCGGTGATCACCAAGACCCATCCGGCGCTGGTCGACGGGCTGGCCGCCATCGACATCGGTCAGGTGATCCTGGACGAGAGCCCGGATGCGCCCGGGGCACCGCCGGGGGACCGCGGGGAGTGGCGACCGCGGCGTGCGCCCGGACAGGTAGCGCTGGTGTGGGAGGCCGTCGAGGAGTACCTGCAGCGTCCCTCGGCGGTGGTGGAGACCGCCCGCACGGCTGTCGGCGACATCCGGGCGACCGCCGCGCGGTGGGCCGGAGTGGCCGGTGGGATCGTCACGGCAGCCGCCCGGACCGCCGTGCGCCCGGCACCGATGAGCCCGCTGAACGCCCCGATCGGCCGCCAGCGACGGGTCGCGGTGGCCCGCGCGGCACTGGACGACGTCAAGGTCATCCGCAAGGCCAGCGGGGGCACGGTCAACGACGTGCTCCTGGCTGTCGTGACCGGTGCGCTGCGGGAGTGGCTGCTGTCCCGCGGTGAGCCCGTGGTCGGCTCCACGTCGGTCCGGGCCCTGGTACCGGTGTCGGTGCGCAGCGACGAGGATGACGACGCGAGCCGGGTCTCCTCGCTGCTGGTGGACCTGCCGGTGGGGGAGCCCAACCCGCGGGTGCGGCTGGCGCGGATCAGCTACGCGATGCGGGCCCTGACCCAGAGCAACCAGTCGGTCGGGGCGGACACGTTGAGCGCGCTGTCGGGGTTCGCGCCGCCGACACTGCACGCGCTCGGCGCCCGGGCGGCCAGCGGCCTGTCCCGCCGGTTGTTCAACCTGCTCATCACCAACGTCCCCGGTCCGCAGACCCCCCGGTACGCCGGCGCCGCCCGGATGGTCGAGGTGTTCCCGGTCGTCCCGCTGGCCAAGGGGCAGGGGCTGGCGATCGGGCTCACGAGCTACGACGGCACGGTCTACGTCGGGCTGAACGCCGACCGGGACAGCATCAGCGACGTCGACGTGCTGGCCGACCTGATCGAGCAGGAGGTGACCTCCCTGGTCGAGTCCGCCTCCTGATCGCCGGCCGGTGCACCGTTCCGGGGCCCGCTGGCGGTGCCGGGAACAGCGGCCGCCGGGCCCGACGCTACGGTCGCGGTCCGACGACTGAGGGAGGTGACCGGGGTGCGCGTGTACCTGCCGGCCACGACCACCGTGCTGCAGCGGCTGCTGGACCAGGGCCGGCTCGACGGCCCGCTGACCGTCTTTGCGGTGACCCCGGAACTGCGCCGGCACTACGAGTTGAGTGACGACGAGGAGCTCGAGTACGCGGCGTTGCTGGCCGCGGCCCGGGCCAGCCTCCGGCTGATCGACATCGACCCGTCCGCGGCACGTCGACGGGTCGTCCTGGCCGCGGACGTCGCCGACGACGCCGTGACGCCGATCGAGGACGACGGGGCGGATGCGGGTGCCGCCCGCGTCCACGCCGACGTGGCGGTGTCTGCCGTGGCCAGCGCACACGTCGACCTGGCCGAGGCCGAGGAGGACGTGCGCCGCGCCGTCGGTGTGGTGCTGGAGGCGGACCTGGGCAGCGAGGACGCGCAGTTCGCCGTCGACCAGGTCGAGGGTCATGAACTGGCCTGGTACGCCACCCAGGAGATCGGCCTGGTGCTCGAGCTGCTGTGACGTGGTCCCCGCCGAGGTCGTCGGGGTCGGTGTCGGTGGTCAGCAGGCGCCAGCAGATGACCGATGTGGCATGGCCGACG
Source organism: Modestobacter sp. (assembly GCA_025965635.1). Lineage (GTDB taxonomy): Bacteria > Actinomycetota > Actinomycetes > Mycobacteriales > Geodermatophilaceae > Modestobacter. The sequence goes on from JAOPWO010000123.1 coordinate 6,330, forward strand.
GCGGCGGCAGCCCGGGGTCGCTGACCAGCCGCACCTGGGACGCGCGCCGCTCCGCCACGTACCAGACCGGCTCCCGGTACGGGCCGGTCGTCTCCATCGCGATGTCGGCGAGGCCCACGGCCGCGAACCAGTCGGCTTCTCGTCCTCCAACGCGCCGGTGGAGGAGGAGAAGGTGCGGGTCTCCCTGCCCCGTCCGCGCCCTCCGGGACCGGGTGCGCGCACGCCGGCGACGACCTCGTTCTGGCCGATGCCGGCGCAGCGCTCGATCGACACGTCCACCGGTGCCCTTCTCGTCCTCGACCGGATGGGACGGGCCCGGCGGGCCAGCCGATCGACGATGCTGTGACGCGTGTTCGGGACAACAGTTCCAGGTGCCGGGAAGGCCCCTGGTTCCAGTCTCCGAGACGGGCCCGAGCGCACCACGCAGGACCGAGCCCCGCCGGCTCCAGCACGATCGTCATCGTTCGAGGCGGCCGGGTGGGGCCACCGGGTCCCTCTGAGGGCATC
>JAOPWO010000129.1 GCA_025965635.1 Modestobacter sp.
TGCCCAGCGCCTACGTCCGGGACAAGCGCACGCCGCCGCCGAGCCGCGAGGAGCTGCGGGCCCGCATCCCCGGCTGGGGGGCCGACCTCGACCCCGCGGACCGGCCGGCGTACCCGAAACTGCAGTACCCCGCGCAGACCGGTGCGCACTGGGACTTCCCGGACCGGCAGCCCGGCTCCCAGGGGCGGGAACGCTCGATCGAGCACGCCTTCGTCACCCCCGTCTTCGGCACCGCCCAGCCGCTGCACGGGGTGTCCGGCGCCATCCGCCGGCTGGCCTACGTGCGCTTCAGCGAGGCCCGGCTGGCGCACTGGCTGCTGCTCATCGCGGGCGACCGGGTGGAGGCGTGGGGGAGCCACCTGCGCTCCTTCGCCACGGCCCGACCCGACGTGCCGGCGACCGGGATCCGCACCGAGCTCACCCACGGCGGGGTCGCATCGCGGCGCGGGCGCTCCGACGTCCGCCACCAGCTGCTCGACCCGCTGCTCGTCGGCGGGCCGTGGGTGGCCGGCGCCGGAGCCGCGTTCCTGGCCGCGCGGAAGGTGGTGCGCGCGGTCCGGCGCTGAGGCCGGGCGCCGAGTGCCGCTCCGGGCCGCGTACGCCGACGGCACCAGCGCGTCGGGCTCCCCTCCGCACGATGAGCACGGACGGTGATCCGGTGCCGGCCCTTCTCGAGCCCCTCGTCCGGGACCGGCCAGACGAACCTGCCCGCACCCCGAGCCCCGGATTGCGTCCGGCCTGGGTGCCGGCGGCCGCCATCCGATCGGTCGGCCCCGCCAGGCAGGGCCAGGAGGTCCCGGGAACCCCGGGTGGAACTGCCCAGCAGTGCCTCGCCGACGAGCCGGCCACGGCGGCTACGCAGGGGCGCCCTGAAGGTGCCGGACGACGACGGCGAGCTCCTCGCTGGGCGAGACGTCGACGTACTCGCAGTCCTCGAGCGCCTCCGGTGCGTGCCCGGGCGCCCAGTAGAACGCCTCACCCGCCTCGTACGTGTGATCGCCGTCCGCGGTGTGCATGACCAGCCGTCCGGCGATCATGTACCCCCAGTGCGGGCACTGGCACAGGCCGCCGGGGAGCCCTTCGAGGCCGGGGCGCAGGTCGGCGCCGGCGGGCAGCCGCACCCAGGCGACCGTGTTCTCGCCGGCCGCCTCGGCGCGGAACTCCACGCCGTTCCCCTCGATGGCCATGGGCATGTCGGTACGGACGATGGCGCGCATGTCGGTCCTCTCGCTGGGGCGCCGGGTCAGGGCTGGATGTTCTGGTTCAGGTGGAACACGTTCGCCGGGTCGTAGCGCCGCTTGACCTCGCGCAGCCGGCCGTAGTTGGACCCGTAGTTGTCCGCCACCCGCGCCTGGTCGTCGGCGGAGGCGAAGTTGACGTAGCCGCCGGCCTCGGAGTGCGGGGCGATGGCCGCGTGGTACTCCCGGACCCACCGGGTGTTCGCCTCGTTGTCCGTCGGGTCCGGCCACATGCCGGCGATCACCGGCGCCCACGAGGCCGTGCGGTGCCCGAACGCGGTCGCGTCGGGTGCCACGTCGTGCACGGCGCCGTTGATCGGGTACAGGTGCATCGTCGAGTTGACCACCGGGACCCGTGCCCCGTGCTCCACGTGGGCCGCGATCGCCTCGTCGGTGAGCTCGGTGACGAACGCCGCCTTCCAGTAGTGCTGCAGGCCCGGGGGCACGAGCGCGTCGAAGGCGCTGTTCAGGGCTGCGTAGGGCATCGGGCCGACGTGCTCGGCCACCGGGCGGGCGACCTGGCGGAAGCCGTCGAGGACCCGCTCGCCCTCGGCGGCCGACCCCGTCCAGCAGGACACGATCGCCACGAAGGGCTCGCCGACCCGGTCGGCCGGCACGAACGGCAGCGGCGGCGCGATCTGGAACGCGGGAAACCCGCCGTACTCCCGCGGGGCGTCGGCGATGAAGTCGCGGAAGGCCGACAGCACGGCGACGGCGTCGGACAGCTCGAAGAACATCGGCCCGCCCAGGACCGTGCCCACCGGGTGCAGCCGGTAGGTGAACTGGGTGACCACCCCGAAGTTGCCCCCGCCACCGCGCAGCGCCCAGAACAGGTCCGGGTGCTCCGCCTCGCTGGCGGTCAGCACGTCGCCGTCCGCCGTGACGACCCGGGCCTCGACCAGGTTGTCGCAGGACAGCCCGTAGCCCCGGCTGAGATAACCGATCCCGCCACCCAGGGTCAGCCCGCCCAGACCGGTGGTCGAGATGATCCCGCCCGTCGTGGCCAGCCCGGCGGCCGCGGTGACGTCGTTGAACCGGCCCCAGGTGGTGCCACCGCCGGCGGCCGCGGTGCGCGCGCCGCCGTCCACCTCCACGGCCTGCAGGCCGGACAGGTCGGCCACCACGGCACCGTCGGCCGTTCCGAAGCCGGGCACGCTGTGCCCCCCGCCGCGTACGGCCAACGGGCTGCCGGTCTCCGTGGCGTACCGCACCGTGGCCACCACGTCCGCGGTGCTCCGGCACCGCACGACCGCAGCGGGGTGGGCGTCGATCATGGCGTTGTGGACCCGGCGGGCCTCGTCGTAGCCCGGGTCCCCGGGCCGGACGACCGGCCCGCCGACCGACTCGGAGAGCGTGCCGAGTGCTGACATGGCCACAACGACCTCCAGGGGATGCGGGTGGTCCGGCGGTTCCGGCCCGCGCCGGAACGGCACCGACGCTAGGTCGGGGGCGTGGGCGGCACATGACCAGAACGCGGGCGACCTGCCCGGGGCGGGCCTGACCAGATCTGACCATCGACGCGTCCCGCCGGCGCCGGTAGCGTCGACCGGGTGTCCGGCTGGATGCCTCCGCCGTTGCCGGTGCGCTGGTCGAGCCCCGCGCGCCCGCCCTTCGTCGGGCGTCGGGCGGAGCTGTCGGCCTTCGAGGACGTCTGGGCGGCGGTCCGCTCCGGTGCCCGGCAGGTGGTGTTCGTCGGCGGGGAGCCGGGGGGTGGCAAGTCGCACCTGGTGGCCGAGGTGGCGACGACGCTGCACCGGCACGGCGCCACCGTGCTGCTGGGTACCTGCGCGGCGGAGTTCGGTCCGCCCTACCAGCCCTTCGTCGAGCCGGTCCAGGCGCTGCTGGCGCTGCCCGAGCCACCCTGGGACGGGGCCGCTGCCGGAGCGGGCCGGGCCGAGGAGTGGCTGCGCACGCTGACCGGCCTGCCGAGAGCTCCCGACGTCGGCGACCACCGGCTCGAGCTGTACGACGCCGCGACCACCGCGATCCGCGCTGCCGCCGGCCGGCAGCCGCTGGTCCTGGTGCTGGAGGACCTGCACTGGGCCGGTCCGGCCGCGCTGCAGCTGCTCGCGTTCCTGACCGAGCGGACGGCGGACTGCCCGGTCCTGGTGCTCGGCACGCACCGCACGACGGCCCCGGACCGGTCGGGGCCGCTGGCCGCGACGATCGCCGCGCTCTACCGGCTGGACGGCGTCCGCCGGATGGACCTGGCCGGCCTGGACACCGAGGACGTGGTCGAGTACCTCGCCCGGGACGGGCGGGTGCCCCCGCACCGGCTGCGCACCACGGCAGCGGTGCTGCGGGACCAGACCGGCGGGAACCCCTTCTTCCTCCGTGAGCTGTGGCGTGAGCAGTCCGCCCGCGGCGGTCGCCGCCCGCCGGTCCCACCGGGGCCGGCGCCGGCCTCGGTCCGGGACACGATCCTGCTCCGCCTCGACCGGCTCACCGCGCCCGCTCGCCAGTCGCTGGAACTGGCCGCCGTCGTCGGGGAGGACGTCGACACCGGCACGGTGCTGGCCGCGGCCGAGTGGGGGCACGACACCACGCTCGACGCGCTCGACGAGGCGGTGGGCTCCGGTCTGCTCGAGCCGGTCGGGGCAGCGGGCGCGGTGTTCCGCTTCCCGCACACGCTGGCCCGGCAGGCGGTCCTCGAGCTGCTGCCGGCGTCGCGGCGGGCGCACCTGCACGCCCGGGTCGCGGAGGTGGTCGAAGCGCGGGTGCCACCGTCGGAGCGGCGCGCCCAGCGGCTGGCGTTCCACTACGCGCAGGCCGCGTCGCTGGGGCACGCGGGCAAGGCCGTGCAGTACCTGACCGAGGCGGCCCGGGCGGCGGCGCGCAGCCTCGCCCACGAGGACGCGGCGCGGTGGTTCGAGCAGGCCGCCTCGCTCACCACCGAGCCGGCGGGCCGGGACCGGCTGCTGCTGGCCGCGGCCGACGGCCACCTGATGGGCGGTGACTTCGGCCGGGCCCGCACGCTGGGCGAGCAGGTCGCCACGACGGCGGCCCCCCGGGAACGGCTGCGGGGTGCGCTCGTCCACGAGGCGGCCTCCTGGCGGCCCGGCCTGCCCGGCCACCGCGCGGTGGAACTGCTGACCGACGCCCTCGCGGGGATCCCGGCAGACCCGGACGACGCCGACCACGTCCGCGCGCTCGCCAGCCTGGGACGGGCACTCGCCTTCACCGGGGCCATCCAGGAGGCCGACGTCCTGGGCCGCCGGGCGATCGAGCTGGCCCGGGCCCACCGGGACGACGACCTGCTGGCGCATGCCCTGCAGACCAGCCTGTGGAACGGGCTGCGACCGCGGGACGCGCCCGGCAAGCTGGCCCGGGCCACCGAGCTGTCCGCGCTGGCCGACCGGACCGGCGACCTCGGTCAGCTGGGGCCGGCCGCCTACTACCGGGGGGTCATCGCCTACCTGCAGGGTGCACCGGCCGCCCTGGCCGGGTCGCACGACGACCTGGTGCGGATGGCCCGGGCGACGGGTCAGGGTTTCTTCGGTTACATGGCCGGCTGCCAGCGGTACGCGCGGCAGTTCTCCGCCGGTGAGTTCGCCGACGCCGAGCGCACCTGCTCGGCCCTGCTGGAGCTGGGGGAGTCCTTCGGCAGCGACGACACCGAGGGCTCCTGCGCGGTGCAGACGTACATGATCCGCCGCGAGACCGGCGCGGTGGAGCAGGTCCGCCCGCTGGTCACCGGGACCGAGCGGCCGACCGAGCACTGGGCGCCCGGACTGCTGGCGCTCTACACCGAGCTGAGGCTGCGCGACCCGGCCGCCCGGCTGCTGCACTGGCTGCTGGAGGGGCAGCTGCCGCGCTACCTGGACTCGGCGCAGTGGCCGTGCGTCCTGGCCTACGCCACGGAGGCCGCGCTCGCCCTGGCCGACGAGCCGGCGGCCCGGACGCTGCTCCCGCTGCTCCAGGAGTACGCCGGCCTGAACCTGGTGGCCGGGCAGTTCATCGCGGTCTTCGGCAGCGCGGACCGCTACCTGGGCGGCGTCGAGTCGATGCTCGGCAGCGACCGCGCCGAGCCGCACCTGGCCGCGGCCCTGGACATGGACACCCGGATGTCCGCGCCGGTGCACCAGGAGGAGTCCCTGGCCGCGCTCGCCGTCCACCTGCGCAGCGCCGGGGCCGGTCCGCGGCAGGTGACCGATGCCGCCGAGCGGGCCCGCGCGCTGGCCGAGCCGCTGGGCCTGCACCGGGTCCTGCGCGCGCTCGCCGATGCACCGGGGCCGTCCCGCCTGCCGGACGGTCTCACCGCCCGGGAGACGGAGGTGCTGCGGTTGCTGAGCGAGGGCCTGCTCAACCGGCAGATCGCCCGGCGGCTGGCGATCAGCGAGAACACCGCGGCCAACCACGTGCGCAGCATCCTGGCCAAGACCGGCTCCGGGAACCGCACCCAGGCGGCCATGTACGCCGCGGCGCACGGGCTCCTCGGCTGACCCCGTGCCGACGGGGCACCGGATCTGCGTCCGGAGCGGTTCAGATCCGGGACAACGACCCGTCGGGGCGCACCGTCGCCGTCATCTCGACGATCACGTCGGCCGGCAGGCCCGCCCGTTCGGCCGCGCGCCGGATCGCGTCGGCGGACGGCGCCTCGTACAGGCAGTAGGTCTTCCGCTTGTCCGCGGAGAGGAACGAGTACAGCCACTGCACGCCCTCGTCGGCGTTGATCCGGTTGACGCCGTCGGCGCCCTCGGCGTTGAGGTCGAGCTCGTCGGCGAACCGGCGCTCGATCATGAAGACGGGCATCTGCCGCTCCTCTGTCCGGGTGCGCCACCCTACCGGCGTGCGGCCGGTACAGGCGCCGGCGTGGGTACCGTTCCTCCATGTGGCAGGACCGGGGCGGGGACCTCGTGGACGCCGATCCGCTGGCGCTGCGGGCGCAGGCCGAGCGCATCCCCGCCGGCATCGTCGCGAGCGCCCGGGCACGCCCACCGGCGACTGAACTCACAGAGCGCGGATGCCCCGGCCATCGGGGCACCCGGCGATACCGGGCACCATGGGGACATGCGGACGGAGAGGGTGGGGATGGCGACCGACACCGCTGATCAGGGTCAGGACGACGGCGGGCAGCTGCACCGGCCGGGCCCGCTCCGCTGGTTCTGGTACGCCTTGGGCGGGTCGTTGCCCGAGCGGCACCGCAGCTGGGTGCTGCACGACACCACCACGGCGAGCTGGGGCTACCGGCACGTGCTGCGGGCCACGGTGCAGATGGCGATCCCGATCGTGCTGGTGCTGCTGCTCGTGCCCGGCCCGTTCTGGATCCGCGGCATGGCCGCGCTCGGCGGCCTGCTGCTGGGCCTCATCTTCTCCATCGCCTACATGACCGAGACCA
>JAOPWO010000132.1 GCA_025965635.1 Modestobacter sp.
CCTCCTCGGCCGGCCCGAGCACCCGCGGGACGAGCGCGGAGGAGCCCAGCGCCCGTTCGAGCAGGTCCAGGCGGTACTCCCCGGCGGCCGGGGACCAGTAGCCGGTGCCGCTGGCGTCCCCGCGGTCGGTGACCAGCGCGTCGAGCCCCGGGGAGCCGGCCAGCCGCCAGGTCAGCCAGTCGTGCGGCAGGCACACGGCCGCCGTCCGGGCCGCGTTCTCCGGCTCGTGCTCGGCCAGCCAGCGCAGCTTGGTCACGGTGAACGACGCCACCGGGACCAGCCCCACCGCATCGGCCCAGGCCCGGCGGCCGGTCTCCCCGCCGCCGATCTCGGCGATGAGGTCACCGGCTGCGCCGGCCGACCGGGTGTCGTTCCACAGCAGGGCCGGGCGCACCACCGAGCCGTCCTCGTCCAGGCAGACCATGCCGTGCTGCTGCCCGCCCACGGCGACGGCGGCGACGTCGTCCAGCCCGCCGGCCGCCCCGATCGCCGTCCGCCGGGCGGCGTCCCAGGCGGCCGGGTCGACCTCCGTGCCGTCGGGATGCGGCGCCCGGCCCGCACGGACCAGAGCGCCGGTCCCGGCGTCCCGCACCACGACCTTGCACGACTGGGTCGACGAGTCGACCCCGGCCACCAGCGTCATGTCGGCAGTCAGCTCCGGGTCAGCGGGCGCCGAGCAGGTGCTCGATCATCAGCTGGTCGACGCGGGCGACGCCGGCACCGCGCGCCGCCACCGCCTCGGCGTCGAAGTCCTCCAGCGCGGAGCGGTCGGCGAGCAGGTCCTCGTAGGTCTCCCCATCGGCCAGCGTGGGCTGCCGCAGCTCGGGCACCCGCGCGGCGGCCAGCGCCTCGGCCACCTCGGGGTCGGCGCGGAAGGCCGCGGCCCGCTCCTTGAGCAGCAGGTAGGTGCGCATGTTCGCCGCCGCCGAGCGCCAGACGCCGTCCATGTCCTCGGTGCGGTGCGGCTTGTAGTCGAAGTGCCGCGGACCGTCGTAGGTCGAGCCGCCCTGCGGGCCGCCGTTCTCCAGCAGGTCGACGGTGGAGAACGCCTGGATCAGGTCGCCGTGACCGAACACGAGGTCCTGGTCGAACTTGGGCCCGTGCTGGCCGTTGAGGTCGATGTGGAACAGCTTGCCCAGCCAGATCGCCTGGGCGATGCCGTGGGTGTAGTTCAGGTTGGCCATCTGCTCGTGCCCCACCTCGGGGTTGATCCCCACCAGGTCGGCGTGCTGCAGCGTGGAGATGAAGGCGATCGCGTGACCGACGGTGGGCAGGAAGATGTCGCCGCGCGGCTCGTTGGGCTTCGGTTCGAGGGCGAACCGCAGCCCGTAGCCGCGGTCCTCGGAGTACTGCGCCAGCGTGTCGATCGCCTCGGCGTAACGGTCCAGCGCGGCCAGCAGGTCCTTGGCGGTGTCGACCTCGGTGCCCTCGCGGCCGCCCCACAGCACGTAGGTCTGCGCGCCCAGCTCGGCGGCCAGATCCATGTTCCGCATGACCTTGCGCAGCGCGAACCGGCGGACCTCGCGGTCGTTGGCGGTGAGGCCGCCCTCCTTGAACACCGGGTGGGTGAACAGGTTGGTGGTCACCATCGGGACCACCAGCCCGGTCTCGTCCAGCGCGGCGCGGAACCGCTTGATCCGCTCGTCGCGGGCGGTGGTGCCGCTGCCGAACGGGATGACGTCGTCGTCGTGGAAGGTGACGCCGTAGGCGCCCATCCCGGCCAGCCTGTGCACCGACTCGACCACGTCGACCTCGGGGCGGGTGGCGTCACCGAACGGGTCGCGGGCCTGCCAGCCGACCGTCCACAGGCCGAAGCTGAACTTGTCCTCGCGGGTGGGCTGCGTCGCGGTCATCGGGAGGGTCCTCTCACGGGCGGTGCTCGGACGGGGCAGCGGCGGCTCGGCCGGCGTCCCCTTCCGGGCGACGTTTTGTTTCGCCTAAAAACATAAGCCTCGGGGCGGCTAACCTCAAGAGGTGATCCAGACAGTGGACGGCGTCCGCAGTGGGGCGCGCCAGGCCACGCTGCGGACGACGAACCTCGGGCTGGTGATGCGCACCGTCTGCGCCGCGCCCGGCCCGCTGTCCCGGGCGGACGTGGCCGCCGCCACCGGCATGACCCGGGCCACCGCGGCCCGGCTCGTCGACGAACTGCTCGCCGGCGGGCTGCTCGACGAGGTCGAACGAGAGGCGCTCCCCCGCCGCGGCCGGCCGGCCACGCCCCTGCTGCCTGGCGCCCGGTTCGCCGCACTCGGGCTGCAGGTGGACGCCGGCCTGGTCGCGGCGCGGGTGCTCGACCTGCGGGGACGGGTCGTCGCCGAGCGCGTGGAGCAGGGCGACTTCCGCGGCAGCGACCCCGCGGCGACGTTCGCCCGGCTCGGCACGCTGACGGCCGCCCTCCTGCCCGGGCTGCCGTCCGGGCTGCGGCTGGTGGGTGCCGGGCTCGCCCTGCCCGGCGTCGTGGACGAGGTGGCCGGCGTCCTGCTGCGCGCGCCCAACCTCGGCTGGTCCGACCACCGCCCGGCGCCCCACCTGGCCGGCGTCGTGCCCGACGGCCTCGAGGTCGTCCTCGGCAACGAGGCCGATCTGGCCGCCCGCACCGTCGCCGAGGAGGCGCCCGGCCGGGCCGGTCCGCTCCAGGACTTCGTCTACCTGTCCGGGCAGATCGGCATCGGCGGCGCGATCGTGCTCGGCGGTCAGGTCCTCACCGGCAGTTCGGGCTGGGCCGGCGAGGTGGGCCACGTCTGCGTCGACCCGCAGGGTCCGCCCTGCGGCTGCGGCTCGACCGGGTGCCTCGAGCGCTACGCCGGGCGGCACGCGCTGCTGGGCACGGCGGGGCTGCCGCTCGACGCGCCGTCGGGCGACCTGGCGCAGTCGGCGCGCG
>JAOPWO010000169.1 GCA_025965635.1 Modestobacter sp.
CCGACAAGGTCGACACCGAGATCCCCGCCCCGGTCTCCGGGACGCTGCTGTCGATCAGCGTCCAGGAGGACGAGACGGTCGACGTGGGTGCGGAGCTGGCCGTGATCGGCGCCGCCGGTGGCGCTCCGGCGTCCGCGCCGGCCGCCCCGGCGGATGCTCCTGCGCCGAAGGAGGCGCCGGCTGCGCCGCAGCAGGCCCAGCCCACGCCGGCCGAGGCCACCACCGACACCGGCCAGCCCGGCGCCGACTACGGCTCGGGGGGCGCCATGCCCACCCAGTCCCCGACGTCGCAGCCGTCGCCGGCCCAGGCCGTCGCACCGGACCCGAAGCCGGAACCGGCCGCAGCTCCCGCGGACGGCAACAGCAGCGCGTACGTGACGCCGCTGGTCCGCCGGCTCGCGGCCGAGCACGGCGTGGACCTGTCCACGGTCAAGGGCACCGGCGTCGGTGGCCGCATCCGCAAGCAGGACGTGCAGGCCGCCGCCGCGGCAGCCAAGCCGGCCCCCGCCGCCAGCGCAGCACCCTCCGATGCCAAGATCCCGTCGCCGGCCGCCAGCTCCGCGCTGCGCGGGCGCACCGAGAAGATGTCCCGGCTGCGCACGGTCATCGCCAAGCGGATGATCGAATCGCTGGAGATCAGCGCCCAGCTCACCACCGTGGTCGAAGTGGACGTCACCCGGATCGCCAACCTGCGCAACCAGGTGAAGAACGACTTCGTCGCTCGCGAAGGCGTCAAGCTGTCGTTCCTGCCGTTCTTCGCCAAGGCCGCCGTCGAGGCGCTCAAGGCGCACCCGTCGGTGAACTCGTCGGTCGACATGGCGGCCGGCACGGTCACCTACCACGACGCCGAGAACCTGGGCATCGCGGTCGACACCGAGCGCGGCCTGCTCGTCCCGGTCATCCAGGGCGCCGGCGACCTCAGCCTGGCCGGTATCGCCCGGAAGATCGCCGACCTGGCGGAGCGGACCCGCACGAACAAGGTGACCCCCGACGAGCTGGGTGGGGGCACCTTCACCCTCACCAACACCGGCAGCCGGGGCGCACTGTTCGACACCCCGATCATCAACCAGCCGCAGGTGGCGATCCTGGGCGTCGGGTCGGTCGTCAAGCGGCCGGTCGTCGTGCAGGACCCGGAGCTCGGGGAGGTCATCGCCGTCCGGTCGATGGTCTACCTGGCCCTGACCTACGACCACCGCATCGTCGACGGTGCAGACGCCGCCCGGTTCCTCACCACGGTGCGGGAGCGGCTGGAAGCCGGTCAGTTCCAGGGCGAGCTCGGCCTCTCCTGACCGAGGGCCCTGCTCTCCTCGTCCCCCGCACGCTCGGGACGAGCTCGTGGAGGGGGGCCACGAAGGGCCCCGGCACCTGCGCCGGGGCCCTTCGCCGTTCCTCCACCCGGCGCCCGCACGCTCGACAGGAGCCCCGCCCATGAAGGTCGCCCTCACCGGCTCCTCCGGACTCATCGGCACGGCGCTGGTGCCGGCGCTGCGCGCCGACGGCCACGAGGTGCTGCGGCTGGTTCGGCGGACCCCGCGGACCGCCGACGAGCACCGCTGGGCTCCCGACCACCGGCGGATCGACCGGTCCCTGCTGGCCGACGTCGACGCCGTGGTGAACCTGGCCGGCGTGGGCGTCGGTGACCACCGGTGGACGGCGTCCTACCAGCGGCAGATCGTGGCCAGCCGGGTGGACAGCACGGCCACGGTCAGCCAGGCGCTGGCCGACGCGGCCACGGCCGAGCCGGGCCGCCCCAGGGTGTTGCTCTCCGCCTCGGGGGTCGGCTTCTACGGGGACACCGGGAACGCTCCGATCGACGAGTCGGCGCCCTCCGGTGACGACTTCCTCGCCGACGTCTGCCGGCAGTGGGAGGCGGCCACCGGGCCCGCGGCCACCGCCGGGGTGCGGGTGGCGCTGCTGCGCACCGGCCTGGTGCTCGCCGGAGGCGGCATGCTGGGCCGGCTCCGGCCGCTGTTCGCCCTCGGACTGGGCGGGAAGCTGGGCTCGGGCGAGCAGTACTGGCCGTGGATCAGCGTGCGCGACGAGGTCGACGCCATCCGGTTCCTGCTCACCAGCGACGTGTCCGGGCCGGTGAACCTGACCGGGCCGTCCCCGGTCACCAACGCCGAGTTCACCCTGGCGCTGGGCCGGTTGCTGCACCGTCCCGCAGTGCTGGCCGTCCCGGGACCGGCGCTGTCGCTCGTGCTGGGCGACTTCGCCCGGGTCGGCGTGCTGGCCGGTCAGCGGGCGATGCCGGTGGCTCTCACCGCGGCGGGCTTCCAGCACACCCACCGGGAGCTGGGGCCGGCGCTGCAGGCCGCGCTGTCCTCCCACTGAGCGCCGGCGGCCCGGGCGTCGCTATCCCGCCTTCGCCGCGTCGGCGATCCGCCAGCTCCCCCCGATCCGCTGCAGCGTCATCACCACCTCCACCGGTCCCCGACCGGCCACCTGCCGGCCCGCCTCCGCGGGCGCCCCGACGAGCACGACACGGTGGCCGGGCACCTCGTCGACGAGGTGCACCAGCACCCGGTCCCCGTCGGCCCGCACCGACGTCACCCGGAGCACCGTGGGGTCGAACCCGGTGACCGTCTGGCCGGCCGCGGCCAGCCGGGCCACCTGCTCGGCGTCCCGCTGGAGCAACGAGCTGCCCGGGGTGTAGACCGCCCCCAGCAGGGCGCCGTCCGCGGCGGTGAAGGCCCGAGCCCGGTGGGCGTAGAGCTGCTCCACCACGGCGGCCCAGCCCGCGAGGTCGTCGGCGGGAGGGACGTCGGCGGGAGGTGGCAGGTCCGGCTCGGCAGACCCGGCTTGGGTCGGCCCGGCGGGACCCGGATCGCCGGCGGGCTGCTCGGGGCCGGTCGGCTCCGACGACCCCGCCGGGGGCGGCACCCGCTCCTGCGGGCCCGCGTCGGCAGCCGGCACGGGGTGGGTCGCGCTGTCGGTCCCCCAGTTCGCCCCCACCCACGCGGCGCCGGCCAGTGCACCGGCCAGTGCGACCAGCGCCGCGACCGACCCCACCCAGCGCCGCACCAGCCGCCCTGCGGCTCCCGCCGCCCACGGCATGCCCTCCGCCCGTCGCCGTGACACCGCCACCCGTGCCCGGGTGAGGCGCCCGTCCGCCACCGGCGCGGCGTGGGCGGCGCGGGCGCGTGGGCC
>JAOPWO010000211.1 GCA_025965635.1 Modestobacter sp.
GTCGGCAGCGCCGCCGCGCGGGACCCGGGCGAGGACCTGGCCCCGCCGCCCGGGGTTGGTGATCTCCCGCCAGTCGCCATCAGCGGCCGCCACCCACGACCCACCGATCAACATCAACCGGGTGGGAGTGGACGTGGTCCCGGCAGGTGGGGCCAGCACGCTCTGGTCGGTCATCGACGTCTCCTGTCGGCGGGTGGGCGCGGTACCGGTGCAGCGGCGCGGCTGCTCCGCCGACACCGAGCGTGGCCCACCAGGAGGGCGGCCGCCAGAGCAGCGGTCGGCCCGTCACCTGCGCTCCGCCCCGGCGCCGGGAGCGGGTCGCGCCGCTGACCGGCCACCCCGTCCGGCCACCCCGTCCGGCGAACTGGGGGAGAATGCCTCGGGCCGGTGAGCGAGAGGGGCAGGACGATGGTCGTTGGCGGTGAGGACGCCGATGCTGCGCTGCCGCTCCCGTCGTTGCAGCTGCCGGAGTCCGCGTCGGACGACGGGGACGCGCGCCGGACTCTGCTCGAGCTGGCCACCACGGCCGCCGGCGTCGGCACGTTCGACTGGGACCTGGTCACCGGCGTGCTGACCTGGGACAGCCGGCTGATCGAGCTGTTCGGGTACGAGACGACGACGTTCGACCAGACGATCGAGGGCTTCACCACCCGGCTGCACCCGCACGACGTCGTGCGTGTCGGGGACGTGCTGCAGCAGGCGATCGACAGCTGCGGGGACCTGGAGACCGAGTACCGGATCGTGCTGCCCGACGGGCAGACCCGGTGGCTGGCCGCGCGCGGCCGCGCCCTGTCCGACGAAGGGGGCCGGACGGTCCGCCTGCTGGGTGCGGCCTGGGACATCACCACCCGCCGACAGGCGCAGGACCGTCTCTCCTCGATCCTGGAAGGCATGGCGGTGGGGTTCCTCGCCGTGGACGAGGACTGGGTGATCACCCACGTCAACGCCGAGGGTGAGCGGATCACCGGCCGTCCTCGCGCCGAGCTGATCGGCCGGACGTTGTGGACGGAGTTCCCGTCCGCCGTCGGGACCGACTTCGAGGAGGGGTACCGCCGCGCGGTCGCCACGGGGCAGCAGGTCTCCTTCGACGCGCACCACCCCGCGCCGCTGGACATCTGGGTGGAGGTCCGCGCCGTGCCCGCCGCCGACGGCCTGTCGCTGTACTTCCTCGACATCACCGAGCGGCGCCGGAACGAGGAGCGGTCCCAGCGGGCCACCCGCCGGGAGCGGTTGCTCAGCCGGATCACCGGGGAGCTGGTGGGCACGCTGGACGCCGAGGAGGCGACCTCACGGCTCTCCCGGCTGGTGGTGCCGGCGCTCGCCGACTGGTGCGTCGTCACCCTCGTGGACGACGACGAGCAGGCTGGGTCGCGCCGCGGTCTTCGGCACGCCGGCTGCTGGCACGTCGACCCGGCCCTGCGCCCGGTCACCGAGACCTATGCCCGGACACGGCTGTCCGCGTTGACCGACGACGCGGTCGTGGTGCGGGCCCTGGCCTCCGGCGAGCCCCAGTTGCTCGCGTCCGGCGCTGCGTCGCAGGCGATGGCCATGCTGAGCCGCGGCCCGGTCCGCGACCTGATGGCCAGCCTCGCGCCGGAGTCGCTCGTCGTGCTCCCGCTGACCGGCCGGACCGGGCCGGTGGGCCTGTTGACGCTGGCCAACGGTGCAGCAGCCGGCGCCTTCACCGCCGACGACCTCACCACCGCCCGGCACGTGGCCGCCCGGGCCGGGCTGGTGCTGGACAACGCCCGGCTGTACCGCCAGCAGCGCGGGCTCGCCGAGGGGCTGCAGCGGTCCCTGCTCACCGCCCCGCCGGAGCCGGACCACGCCCAGGTCGTCGTCCGCTACGTACCCGCCGGGCAGGCCGCCCAGGTGGGCGGCGACTGGTACGACGCCTTCCTGCAACCCGGCGGAGCCACCGTCCTGGTCATCGGCGACGTCATCGGGCACGACACCCAGGCCGCCGCCGTCATGGGCCAGATCCGCACGATCGTGCGGACCATCGGCGCGGCGGACGGCCACGGACCGGCCGAGATCCTGCGCCGGGTCGACGCGGTCATGGAGACACTGCAGGTCGGCACCGCGGCGACCGTCGCCGTCGCCCGGCTGGAGCAGACCCCTGCCGAACGGGCCAGGGGCCTCACCCGGCTGCGGTGGTCCAACGCCGGGCACCCGCCGCCGATGGTCCTCAACCCCGACGGCAGCGTGCTGCCCCTCGTCGGCCTGCGGGCGGACCTGCTCGTCGGCGTGCGCCCGGACGCACCCCGCCGCGAGCACGAGGTGGTCCTGGACACCGACTCGGTCGTGCTGCTGTACACCGACGGGCTGGTCGAGCGCCGCGACCAGGACCTCGATGCCGGGCTGGAGCGTCTCCACCGGGCACTCGAGGACCTGGCCGGCAGCGACCTCGACCACCTGTGCGACCAACTGCTCGCCCGCATGCTGCCGGACAGCCCGGACGACGACGTGGCTCTGGTCGCCGTCCGGCTGCACCCGCAGGACGCGCCCCGTCCGGTGGAGGCAGGCCCGAACCGGGTACCGCCCGGCGTCCCCGACCCCCCGCGGGGGTGGACCGGCCGGACTGATCGGCGGTCCACCCTGCCCCCCGGCGCGTCAGCCCGCAGAGTTGAGGCGTCGCCCGTTCCACCCCGCCCACCGCGTACGCAGGAGCACATGAGCATCGAGCCGACCGACGTGTGGGCACAGCGCCCCGCCCCGGACGTCAGCGGGCGGGCTGACACCACCTGGACGTGGGAGATCACCCACCCGGCGGAGCTCACCGCTGCCCGCGGTGCCCTGCGGGACGACCTGTCCGACGCGGCGCTGCCGGCCGGCGCCGAACCCGACGACGTCGACCGCCTGCTGCTCGCCTTCGAGGAGCTGTCGTCCAACGGGTTGCGGCACAGCCGCGCCCCCATCACGGTCACCGTCACCGGCACGTCCAGCGGGTGGCTCATCGACGTCAGCGACGCCCGGCCCGACCGGCCGCCCACCCCGGCGGTCGGCCGTGACCCGGCGCTGGGCGGGCTGGGGCTGCACCTGATCGCCCGGCTGTCCGCCAGTCACGGATGGTGCGTCCTCCGTGGCCGCAAGCACGTCTGGGCCTGCCTGACGCCGGCCGGCGCCTGACCGGGTCGACCCGCGCTGCGGGTCAGAGCCCGAGGTGCCGCTCGTCGCCGCCGACGTCGGTGTCCAGCCCGGCGCCGAGCGGGGTCACCGCCCCGTCGGCCCGCTCGGGCAGGTGCCGGGCGAGCAGGCCGCGCACCGCGGCGACGGCCGCGTCGCCGCCAGGGAGCCACGGCGCCTCCTCGGGTCCGGTTCCGGTGGTCGCCCGGTGGGGTGCTCGGATCACCGGGCGCACCGGGCACCGGCGCACCACGAGGACGACGTGGGCGGGAGGCGCGCGGGAAGTCCCCGGGAGGTGTAGACCATCAGGTGGGTGCGGCGTCCAGACCGCCTCGCCCTCGACGGCCGGGCGCCCCCGGCAGCGGTACCGGACCCCGGGCCGGCCATCCACCGGTCCACGCGACCTGCTCGATCGAGCGGAGAGGGAGACCGATGGCGACCGACCGGCCTGACCCCGGCGAGTTCCTCGAACTGGCGCAGCGGATGCTCGGCCAGCTCTTCGGCGATCAGCGCAGCGGCGACGATCCGTGGGCCGAGGCGACGCGCCGTCCACGGGAACGTTCCGCGAGCTCGCAGGGCAACCGCGAACTCAGCCCCGAGCGGCAGCGCGAGAACCTCACGTTCGCACTCGCCACGCGTGCCGTCGAGGCGCTCGAGGACCTCGCGCTCAACGTCGCAGCGATCCGTCAGCGGCTCGAGCGCCGGGACACGCAGGCCCCGGACGTGCGCCCCGCGGACGAGGCGCGGGGCCCGGACGAGGCTGGCGCCGGCGGTCAGTAGGCGCCCTCGGGTCGACACGTCGACACCTCGACACCTCGACACCTCGACACCTCGGCAGGCGTGCTCGGTACCCGGGTCCGCCGGCGCTGGGACGGCCGGTGGACGGGTGGCCCCCGACCGGACGGCGAGGCCTCCACGAGCGCCCGCGGCCGGGACTCCGTGCCCTCCCGCAGCGCGTCCAGGGTCGGGGCGGCCAGCACGTACGAGCCCGTCCCGGCGACCTCGACGGGGACCTCCGATCGTCTCGTGACCCAGGCGCCGGTCCGATCGTGGTCCGGTCCCGATGTCCGAACCTGGGCCCGGCGTCGGTCCATCGGGGCAGCGGGGCGCAGATCCCCGTGCTCGCCCCCGCACGCCCCTTCCCGGGCACGCCGGGACGCCCTAGCGTCGGGGCTCTCGCCGGGACGGGCCCGGCCACCGCCCCGGAGGCAGTCGTGCAGGTCAGAGACGTGATGACCCACGAGGTGGTCACCGTGGGTCCGGACACGTCGGCGAAGTACGCCGCCGAGGTGATGACCGGGCGCGGCTACGCGGCGCTGCCCGTCGTGGACGACGACCGCCGGGTGGTCGGGATCGTCGCGGAGGTCGACGTGCTCCGCGAGCGCATTCCGCAGGACCCGCGGCTGCACCTGCGCCGTGAGGCGCCGGCCGCTGCCCCGCCGCCGACGCTCGTGCGCGGGGTCATGACCAGCCCGGCGCGGACCGTTCCGGTCACCGCCGACATCGCCGACGTCGCCCGGCTCTTCCTGGACCAGCGGCTGCGCAGCGTCCCCGTGGTCGACGGCGAGCGGCTGGCCGGCATCGTCAGCCGTCGCGACGTGCTGCGCACGCTGGTCCGGTCCGACGATGAGATCGCCACCGACGTCCGGCGGCTGGTCGAGTCCTACACCGGCGGGTTCGACGACTGGCAGGTCAGGGTCGCCCAGGGGGCGGTCACCCTGTCCCCGCGCACCGGCGCGCCGGCCGGCGCCACCGGGACCGACGCCGCGAGCGAGGAACGCGCGGTGCTCACCCTGGCCCGCACCGTCCCCGGCGTGGTGCACGCCGGGCTCGAGGTCCCGGCTCCCGACGCCGTCCTGACGTCCTTGACGGACCCCGAGGGCGCGGGCGCAGCGACCGCGGCCGCCGACCTCGACGAGAGCCCGTGACGCACCCGTCCCCCGACCCGGGCGGCCGTGGGCGGTCGCCGGTCCCACCAGGGGGCGACGCCATGCGAGGACGTCGGTGGCAGGACCTCACCTGGGCACAGCGGACCGCCGTCCTGGTCCTCGGAGCGGTGCAGCTCTCGCTGGCCGCGACGGCGTGGGCGGACCTGGCAGGACGGAAGGCCGAGGAGGTCAACGGGAGCAGGGCCCGCTGGGCGGCGATCATCGCGATCAACTGGTTCGGCCCGCTGGCCTGGTTCCGCTGGGGCCGCCGCCGGTGCAGTCCGCCGACCAGCGGTCCCCGTCGTTGAGACGTCGGGGGTCGAGGGTCCGGATCGTGGGGTCGGCGATGGAGGCCGCAGGCGCAGTCGAGGGCTTCGGCGCTGCCGGTGGGTGAGCCGCCGGGCAGGTAGTTCTCCTCGAAGTCGTGCGGCCGCCGCGATGGCCGCCACCCGTGGTCCCGTACCGGCCGATGAGCACACGGCCGACGACCCCGCCCCGACGAACCGCCGCTGGTCGTCGTCGCTGATCGCGTGGCCGGCGGGATCGCCCGTCTGGCTCGTGGATGACCACGTCGCGGCCGACTGTCGATTCCTCCGTCACGCGGTCGTCAGGGACGAGCAGGAGTTCGCTGCCACGTCGTCCCGGCTGCTGGGCAGTAGGACGTTCCCACCCGACCACGTCGAGTCCGGATGACGGGCCGTGACCTCGTCATCGCTGCGGCTGACGGTGGACCCCGTCGACGTCTTCCCGATGGTGGTCGTGACCTGTTGCGGGGGGCCGAGCCCCCGGCGACGGCGGCCGAGGGGACCGGTCGCCCGGTCGACAGGTCCGTCGCGCCGACCTGTCCGGTGGGCACGACGAAGCGGTGCCCTACCTTCGCGCCGGGCCGAGAGCACCCGGACCGGCACCGACGTGACGGCGACACCGGGCAGCAGCGCGGCGGACGGCACCGGCGTGACGATCGCTGACGTCGCCGTGCTGCCCCGCACCGCGCGACGGCGCGGGGTCCGCTGCCTAGGGTGGCGGCGTGTTCTTCCTCTTCGGCTTCGGCACCAAACAGCACGACCTGGGTCCCGGGGATGTCCGCAGCTGCGCGCGCTGCGGCAACACCACGCGGTGGGCCCGGGTGCGGCAGGTCAAGCAGTTCACGGTGTTCTTCGTGCCGATCGCCCGGTGGGGACGCCGACAGTTCGAGGTGTGCGGGATCTGCGGCACCGCCGTCGACGTCTGAGCACGTCGGCGCGAGGGTGGGCCGACGCGACCCCTCGCCCGGTCCGCGCGTCAGCTGCCGACAGGGCCTGGCGCGCCACCGCCCGAGGGCTGCAGGGTCAGCGGTGACGACGTGGGGGCCCAGGGATCGAAGGCGATCTGCGGCTGGAGTGCGTGCACGATCCGCAGCCGGGCACCTCGGGCCGCAGCCTCGGCCGCCGCCCACTCCAGCACCTCCCCCACCGGGTGCGCGACGGTGACCGCGACCACGACCGGCGGCCGGCACGCGGTCATGACGGCAGCGGAGAGGGGGCCGGCACGGCAGCCACCGGAGGTGCCGGCTCGCGAGGCGCACCGACCGGCACCGCCGTCGCAGGAGGGGCGCCGGCGCTGGTCCGCTCCGGGAGCGTGGACCGTTCCAGGAAGCGGAGGAGCTCGACCGGGAAAGGCAGCACGAGGGTCGAGTTCTTCTCCGAGGCGACCTCGACGACGGTCTGGAGCAACCGCAGCTGGAGCGCAGCCGGATGCTCCGCCATCACCTCGGCGGCCTGGGCGAGCTTCTCGGAGGCCTGCAGTTCGCCCTCGGCGGTGATGACCCGCGACCGCCGTTCGCGCTCGGCCTCGGCCTGCCGCGACATCGACCGCTTCATGGACTCCGGCAGTGCGACGTCCTTGATCTCGACCCGGTCGATGTGGACGCCCCAGTCGAGAGCGGGGCTGTCGATCATGAGCTCGAGCCCCTGGTTGAGGCGTTCACGGTTGGACAGCAGGTCGTCGAGGTCGCTCTTGCCGATGATGGAGCGCAGCGAGGCCTGGGCGACCTGACCGATGGCCGCGTCGTAGTTCTGCACGTCGACGGTGACCTTCATCGGGTCGAAGACGCGGAAGTAGACGACGGCGTCGACCTTCACCGTCACGTTGTCCCGGGTGATGCCCTCCTGGGCCGGGACGGGCATCGTGATGATCTGCATGGTGACCTTGTGCAGCCGGTCGGCGACGGGCACCAGCACGGTCAGCCCTGGCCCACGGACCTCGGGCAGGGCGCGGCCGAAGCGGAAGACGATCCCCCGCTCGAACTGGGTGACGACGCGGATGCTGGACCCGAGCAGGACCAGCGCGGCGACAGCGATCGCGAGCAGTACGTAGGACACCATCACTCCTCCTCCGAGATGCGCTCGAGGTACCGCGAGGTCCGTCCCGTGCCCGCCCGACGCACGGACGGGGCAACCGCTGTCGTCCTGGGCGGGAGGTGCACGCCGCCGCGGTCGTCGAGGAGCGGCCAGTACCGCCAGGACGACCATCCGACCGCGACGGCGGTGGCCAGCGCCAGGGCGGCGCTCCCTGCGCCGACGATCAGCAGGAGGAACGCCGGCCCGCCCACCACGAGCGCGTGGGCGGTGGACCGCTGGCGCGCTCGACGTCGCTGCGGCCGATCGGGACCGGAGCTGCCCGTGGGTCGCGCCGCCCCGGGGAGGTCCAGCTGGAGCTCGTCCAGCACGCGCCGATCGTGGTCACCGAGCACGACCAACCTCCTGGGGCGGCCTGACTCCGCACCCCGTGCGGAGCGTGCGACACAAGTATCGTAACACGATAGGGTGCACCGGTGACCTCCGCGGAGCACGTCCCCCCTGCTCGCGGGGCCGCCGGGCCCGCGGCACCGACGGTGGACGTCCCACCGCCCACTCCGGAGGACGTCGGAGTTCTCGCCCGCTCCGGCGTGGGGACCCGGCACCACCTGCGCCGCGGCGGGGCGACGGTCAGCGCCCCGCCCCGCGGGCGCCCGCAGGCCCCCCGCGCCGCGTCCGCGGGAGGTGGCCGCCCACATGCCGCTGGCCAGGTCGGGAGCTGGACGTACACCGAGACGATCGACGACGCCAGGGCAGTCATCGAGGTCCGCGGCCGGGTGGACCGGCTGGCGGCTGACCTGCTCCGGGGAACGGTCGAGCACCTGCACCGCAGGGGGCACCCACGCATCACGGTGGCCCTCGGCGGGGCCGTGGACGTCGAACCGGACGCCCACGCCCTCCTCGATGAGCTGACCGTCGAACTGGCGCGGTGCGGAGCGGAGCTGGTCGTCGAGGAACTCCCCACCCGACTACGGGGAGTCAGCTGACCCGGACGGGGACACCACCGGGACCCGGCGAGGTCGATGGTGTGCCGGCACGGCGGACCAGCCGGGCACCCGGCCTGGAACTCATCCCGGCGGGGGCCATGGCGCCGCCGAGCGCAGCAGCCGCGCAGCGGTGCGGGCGGCGAAGTCACGCCCGCACCGCAGGGCGTCACCGCCACCGCACCGGCCGTGCACGCGAGAGGCGGCTCGCGCCAGGACCAGGAGACCGACAGCGCGAGGCGTCGGCCCCTGCAGCGGACCGAGGAGCGCGACGGCGCCCGGGCGCCCGGCCGGGCGCCCGGGCGTCGGCCCTCAGCCGAGTGCCCGCTTCAGCGCGTCGACGCGCATGGCCCAGATCCGCCGGGACAGGGCCGCGTCGGGCGCGAAGGTCTCCGACGCGTGGTAGCTGCCCGGGTTGATGTGCAGCTCGCAGGGGACGCCGGCCTGCATGAGCCGCTGGGCGAAGGCGATGTCCTCGTCGCGGAAGAGATCGACGGTGCCCACGTCGATGAAGGCCGGCGGCAGCCCCGACAGGTCCTCCGCGCGCGCGGGCGCGGCGTACTGGTCGGCCGCCTTGCCGCCGAGGTACCACGCCCAGGCCTCGATGTTGCCGGCGCGGTCCCAGATGCCGATGTCGCTGATCTCCCGACTCGACGGCGTCTCGTTGCGGTCGTCGACCATCGGGTAGATCGGCATCATGAACCGCAGCGCCGGACCGCCGCGGTCGCGGGCCATCAACGCGGTGGCGAGGGCCAGGCCGCCGCCGGCACTGCCGCCGTAGACGGCGATCCGGTCGGGGTCGACGTTGAGCTCCGAGGTGTTCTTCGCCATCCAGGTCAGGCCGGCGAAGCAGTCCTCCGCCGGTGCCGGGTGCGGGTGCTCCGGCGCCAGGCGGTACTCCACGGACACGACCACCGCGCCCACTCCCTCGCAGAGCCGGCTGGCGCTGGCGTCCTCCCCGGCCACGTCACCGAGGACCATGCCGCCACCGTGGATGTAGTAGATGCCCGGCAGCGCGGCCGTCGCGCCGACCGGCCGGTAGATCCGCACCGAGATGTCCGGTCCGCCCTCGGGCCCGGGCACCGCCCGGTCCTCCGTGGTCACGTTGGGGTTCGGCGGCACCTCGATGGCGGCGAGCATCTGCCGCACCGCGTCCCGCCGGGCGACGATGTCGGGGATGGCGTTGAAGCCACCGGGCAAGACCTCCAGGAGTCCGTCGAGCGGAACGCGGGACTCAGGGTCGATCAGGTCGCGACGGGACATGTGTCCTCCAAGGGACGAGGGGTGTTGCATGGACGGGGATGGTGCTCTGCCGGCCGCGCCGCGGCCGGGGCATGGGATCCGATCCTGCGGTGCGCGCGGCACGTGCCTGGCACGATGACCGGACAGGGGGTGGTCTGGTGACTGCGTTCGAGGTCCCGATGACCCGGCGGGAGGCCGTCCTGAAGCGGCTGCGTCAGGACATCGCGGCGGGGGTGCTGCCCTCGGGCACCGTGCTCAAGGACGGGGAGATCGCCGCCCGGCTGGGGGTGAGCATCACCCCGGTGCGCGAGGCCATCACCCAGTTGGCGGCCGAGGGACTGGTCGACGTCTCCCCCAACCGCACCCGCAAGGTCTCGGGGCTGACCCAGAAGTCGGCGCTGGAGCTCATCGACGTCATGGAGCTGCTGGCCTGCGCAGGTTTCGCCGGCGGTGTGGAGAACCTGACCGACGAGCACATGGCCCAGCTGCGCAGGCGCCACGCCGAGTTCGTCGGCGCACTCGACCGCGGCGACGTCACGACGGCGTCCGCAGCGGGCGCGGAGTTCAGCACGGTCGTGGTGATGGCCAACGGGAACAGGGAGCTGCAGTCGCTGCTGGACGTGGTCGTGGTCCGGTCGCTGCGGATGCTGGCCAGAGAGGCGGGCAGCAGCGTGTGGCGTCCGTGGACCACCGGGTACGGCGCGGTGCTGCAGCGGCTGGAAGAGGGCGACCGGGCAGGTGCCGTAGCGCGGTACCGGCGGATCTACGTCGAGTACCGAGCCGTGGTCGAGGAGATCCTGTGGCACGGCGACGCCGGCCAGGAACTCCACTGAGATCACGGCGTTCCCACCGATGCGGGGGCGGCGGCCCCCCGGGTCGCGGACGGCGCTGTCCGCGACCCGGGGTGGGCTGATGGCGACGCTCACGCGCTGAGCAGGAATCCCTCGTAGCCCTTGGCCGCGATCTCGTCGCACTTCTTCCGGTACTCCCCGACGCCTCCGGCGTAGGGCATGAACACCCGCGGCTTGCCGGGGACGTTGGCGCCCATGTACCAGGAGTTCGCCGTCGGGTAGAGCGTGTAGGAGGCGACGAGGTTCACGTGGTCGACCCACTCGTCCTGCGCCTGCTGGGTGGGCTCGATCGTGGCGAACCCCTGCTGGCGGAGGTGCTCGATCACGTCGCACACCCAGTCGACGTGCTGCTCGATCGACACCACCATGTTCGACAGGACCGACGGGCTGCCGGGGCCGGTGATCATGAACAGGTTCGGGAAGCCGGCCGCACCGATCCCGAGATAGGCGCGCGGGCCGGCGCTCCACGTCTCCTTGAGCGAGGCGCCGCCCGTCCCACGGATGTCGATGTTGGTCAACGAGCCGGTCATGGCATCGAAGCCGGTGGCGTAGACGATGGCGTCGAACTCGTACTCCGCGACGGCCGTCCGCACGCCCTTCTCGGTCACCGCCTGCAACGGTTCGCGCTGCAGGTTCACCAGGTGCACGTTCGACCGGTTGTAGGTCTCGTAGTAGCCGGTGTCCAGGCAAGGGCGCTTGGTGCCGAGGGGGTACTCGGGGCACAGGTCCGAGGCGGTCCGCGGATCGGTGATGATCGAGCGGATCTTCCGGTGGACGAAGTCCTTCGCGGTGTCGTTGGCCTCCCGGCTGACGACCAGGTCGACGTAGGTGGTGAGCAGGTTCACCAGGCTGCCGCTCTCCCAGGCATCCTCGAAGGTGGCGTTGCGCTCGTCGTCGGACACCTCCAGGGCCGACTTCGTCGCCAGGGGGACCGGTACCCCGAACCCGGACTCCTTCTGCGCCTGCCGGAAGGCCGGGTAGTCCTGCTTCATGGCGGTGACCTCGTCGGCGCGCAGCGCCCGGTTGCGGGCCGGGAGCGAGTACGCCGGAGTGCGCTGGAAGACCATCAGATCGGCGGCCTGCTGGGCGATGACCGGGATGGACTGCACGCCGGAGGACCCGGTGCCGATGACGCCGACGCGCTTGCCGGTGAAGTCGACGTCCTCGTGCGGCCAGTGTGCCGTGTGGTAGGTCTCACCCTTGAAGGCGTCCAGCCCGGGGATCTCGGGCATCTTGGAGGCGGACAGGCAGCCGGTGGCCATGACCAGGAAGCGGGCATGGACGGCGTCCTCGTGCTCGGTGCGCACGAGCCACGCCCGGCTCTCCTCGTCGTAGTGGGCCGACACCACCCGGGTGCGGAAGACGATGTCCTTGCGCAGGTCGAACCGGTCGGCGACGTGCTGTGCGTACTTGAGGATCTCCGGCTGCGTCGGGTAGCGCTCCTGCCACTCGAACTCCTGCTCCAGGTCCGGGTCGAACGAGTACGAGTAGGCCAGGCTCTCCACATCGACGCGGGCTCCCGGGTAGCGGTTCCAGTACCACGTGCCGCCGACGTCGGTCCCGGCCTCGAAGACGACCGCGGACAGACCCATGCCGCGCAGCTTGTGGAGCAGGTACATGCCGGAGAGGCCGGCTCCGACGACGACGACGTCGACGGACGACGGGGTGGGTCGGGTGGCGGCCTGGGGATCGGCGACGGGTGCGGACATCGTTGTCCTCCTGGTTTCGGGGTGGTCGGCCTGGCGCCGGGCCGGAGTCGACTGCTGACGCGGTGCGATTCGGGCCGCGTGGGGTGGGGTCAGGCCGGCTCGCGAAGCGCGAGCCGATCGCGGGCGGCCACGCGATGGAGTCGCCGCCCACTGCTCCGCGCCGGTCGTCGGTGCGGCGTCCAGCGCCATCTGTCGCCCCTCGAGGTCGGTGCAGGTCGGCCTCGGGCGAGCACTCGGAAGTGCTGACCAAGGTGTGACCGGCACCACAATGTAGGATGCATTGTCCCGCGTGGCAATGATCGTGGCATCGCGGCACCGGACGTCGACGGCGGGCGCATCTCCCCCGCTCGGGCTCCGGCTCGTGGGCGAGGTCACCGAGGCCACCGGGCAGCGCCTCCGCTGAGCAGCAGCGGCTGCCAGCGGGCCAGGGCCACTGTTCGGCCGTCCCGCCCTTCCCGCGCTCGTGCGGAACTCCTCCTCGTCACGGAGGCCGAACCCGCTGGCCGTCGAGCAGACCGTCGTGGGCATCGCGGGCGGGGAGCAGGACGTGCGCTCGCCCGGTCCGGAAACCCGCGGTTCCGCTGTCCGCCACCGGCGCACCGCCGTAACCGGAGGCGCGGGCCGGCGGAACCCGATGCCGCACTCCTCCGCCACCGCCCGGCCCCGCCTGCCGACCGGGATCCGGGGAGTGACGCACCACTCAGCTCCTCAACCCTGACGTCAGGGATGATTGTCGTGCACACTGTCCGCGACACCGGCGAGGCGTCCACCGCACCGATCAGTCGTCAGATGCCGGGCGGCGGCGTCGCAGCGGCGACGGCGTCCCGCGTCCTCCGGTGCGACGACCGCACCTCCCCTCGCCCGGCACCGCCTCCGGTGCTGCCCGCCTGCGCCTGACGGCGCACCGATCAAGACGGTGACATGTCTCCAGCTGTTCCAGCTCCGCTCAAGCCTCGGCTGCGCCGCCCCGCGTGGCTGTCCCCGGCAGTGGCGCGCACCGAGGTGATGGCCGGCCTCGTGGTCGCCCTCGCCCTCATCCCCGAGGCGATCAGCTTCTCCATCCTGGCCGGGGTCGACCCCCGTGTCGGACTCTTCGCGTCGTTCACGATGGCCGTGGTCATCGCATTCACCGGCGGTCGCCCGGCGATGATCAGCGCCGCGACCGGCGCGGTCGCCCTCGTGATCGCACCGCTCGCCCGAGACCACGGCCTGGAGTACCTGCTCGCGGCCGTCGTGCTCGGTGGCGTGTTCCAGGTGCTGCTCGCGGTGTCCGGGTTCGCGCGGCTGATGCGCTTCATCCCCCGCAGCGTCATGGTCGGCTTCGTCAACGCGCTGGCCATCCTCATCTTCACCGCGCAGCTGCCGCAGCTGATCGACGTGCCGTGGCTGGTCTACCCGATGGTGGCCGCCGGCCTGGTGATCATCTTCGTGCTCCCGCGGGTCACCAATGCCATCCCCGCGCCGCTGGTCTCGATCGTCGTCCTCACCGGGCTCACCGTCATCGCCGGCTTCACCGTCCCCACCGTCGGCGGCGAGGGCGACCTGCCCGACAGCCTCCCCTTCCTCGCCCTGCCCGACATCCCCGTCACCCTCGAGACGCTGAGCATCATCGCTCCCTACGCCCTGGGTGTGGCCCTCGTCGGGCTGATGGAGTCATTGATGACGGCGAAACTCGTCGACGACATCACCGACACCCACTCCGACAAGACCCGCGAGTCCTGGGGCCAGGGAGTGGCCAACATCGTCACCGGCTTCTTCGGCGGCATGGGCGGCTGCGCCATGATCGGCCAGACCATGATCAACGTGAAGTCCGGGGCACGCACCCGGCTCTCGACGTTCCTCGCCGGCGTGTTCCTGCTCATCCTGGTCGTCGCCCTCGGCGACGTCGTCGCGATCATCCCCATGGCCGCACTGGTGGCTGTGATGATCTTCGTGTCGATCGCGACCTTCGACTGGCACAGCCTCCGCACCATCCACAGGATGCCCAGGAGCGAGACGACCGTGATGCTCTCCACCGTCGCGGTCACCCTCCTCACCCACAACCTCGCCATCGGCGTCGGCGTCGGTGTCCTGGTCGCCTGCGTGCTCTTCGCCCGCCGCATCGCCCACCTCGTCGAGGTCACCAGCACCACCGATGCCGCCGGCACGAAGGTCTACTCGGTCCACGGAGCGCTGTTCTTCGCCTCGAGCAACGACCTCTACACCCAGTTCGACTACGCCGACGATCCCGACCACGTGGTCATCGACCTGTCCAACGCCCAGGTGTGGGACGCCTCCACCGTCGCCGCCCTCGACGCGATCACGCACAAGTACGAGCTCCGTGGGAAGACCGCGACCGTCGTCGGACTCAGTGACCACTCCGCCGACCGGTACGAGCGGCACAGCGGTCGACTGGAGGGCAGCCACTGATGGCCCGCGCCGAACGCCTGCCCCCCTCGGCGGCGGCACTGGTGCAGATCGGCCACGTGGCCGAGCGCACCGGCTTGAGTCTGCGCACCATCCGCTGGTACGAGGAGGAGGGGTTGGTCGTCCCCACGGCACGTACCGAGGGCGGCTTCCGGCTCTACAGCGACGACGACGTCGCCCGGCTCATGGTCGTCAAGCGGATGAAGCCCCTGGGCTTCACGCTGGAGGAGATGCGCGAGCTGCTCACCCTGCTTGCCCACCTCGACACCGGCACCGGCGACCGGGCGACGTCGCTCGACCGGCTGCAGATGTTCCACGAAGCGGCCAATTCCCGGGTCGCCGCGCTGAAAGAACAGCTCGCCATCGCCGAAGGCTTCGCCGACACCCTCGCCGGTCACCTGGACGCCCGCCGCTGAACGTCCACGGGCAGCACGTCACGCGGCGACCTGCACTCTCGCCGGCCAGCGACTGCGCGTAGCCGCGCAGCAGGCCGTCGACCGGGCGGCCCCGCGTACGCCAGGCCGCTCCGCGCACCATCCCGGCCAGCCGGCGGAGCACCGCGGGCTGACCGCCGGCGAACTGCTGCGGCTCCTCCAGCGCCAGCTGCCGCACGGCGGGGACGTCCCACGACAGGACGACCACGCCCACCACGCCGCCCTCGTCCCGGATCCCGCGGTCCTCCGCGGGGCGGTCAGCGCGCTCCCCGACCGGGGCGACGCGTGGGACAGCGCGTGCACGGCAGGGGGCGGAGGCATCGTGCAGCGGAGGCATCGTGCAGCGGAGGCACGTGCAGCAGCTGCGAGGGAGAGCTCGCCGCACCAGCCACCCACCTACCAGGCCGAGCCCGCCTGGTAGGGCGCCCGTCCGCACCGGCAACTGCCCAGCGGCCGGTCCTGCGGTCGAGCAGATACCCTCGGGGGGTACGCCGAGCCCGGGAGGTGGCATGCGCAACGGTCGTTGGTGGGTGCTCCTCCTGCTGGCCGCCGTCTTCAGCATGCACGGGGTCCAGTGCCTCGACGGCGACGGACCGGCCACCTCCGCCCATGCCATGTCCCTGGACACCACGTCCCTGGACACCACGTCCCCGGGTGGTCGAGCCCCCGACCCCACGACCGGCACGGTCGCGGCCGAGCCTCCGGGCGCACCTTCGGCCGGCGATGCGCCGACGAGCCATGCCGATCACGCCGCACCGGGAGTGACAGCCGTGGGCGGGGCCTCCGCTGGCGGCCACCCCGCGGGTCCGATGAACCACCTCTGGGCCGCCTGCCTCGCCATCCTGTCCGCCGGCCTCGCCGTCTGGCTCGCCATCCGGGTCCCCCGCCCGGTCACCACCGCCTCACGGCCGGAAACGGTCGCCCGGCTCGTGGCGGCGAGGCACGCACGCCCACCTCGACCTCCGGACATCTACGCCCTCTGCGTGCTGCGGACCTGAGCCGCTGCCATCGCGCCGCGACAGCCACCCGGCTGACGAGGCGTCCTCCGGCATGCCCTTCCCGACCCCACACCAGGAGATCGACCCGCCATGACCGCAACCACCTCCCGCCTCAGCCGCATCGCCGGAGCCGGACTGCTCGCCGGCGCCCTTGCGCTCTCCGGCTGCTCGACCAGCACCGAGACTGCCGGCACCGCCGCCGGCTCCTCCTCGCCCACCGCCGACGCGTCCGTGGACAGGCAGCACAACGCCGCGGACGTGACGTTCGCCCAGGACATGATCGTCCATCACCAGGCCGCTGTCGAGATGGCCGATCTGGCCGCCTCCCGAGCTCAGAGCCAGGGAGTCAAGGACCTGGCGGTACGGATCGGTGCTGCTCAGGCTCCGGAGATCGACGAGATGACCAGTTGGCTCGACGCCTGGGGGGAGATGACCTCGGCCGACTCGATGCCCGGCATGGACCACTCCCCCATGTCCGGGATGATGACCGACGAGCTGATGACGCAGCTCGAGGGCGCCTCGGGTGCCGACTTCGACCGCATGTTCCTGCAGATGATGACGCCGCACCACCAGGGCGCCATCGACATGGCCGAGGTCGAGCAGTCCGACGGGTCCAATCCCCAGGCCATCGCCCTGGCCCGGTCGATCGAGACGTCGCAGACCGCCGAGATCTCAGAGATGCAGCAGCTGCTCCAGGCCCTCTGACCGACAGGGCGGAGGGACCCCGCCGCACGGCGGGGTCCCTCCGCTCCGGGGCGAGCGCCACCGGACGGCGTCCGCGCACTCGCCCCGACCTGCACGGCCTGCTGGAGACGACGGTGCGACGGGGCACGTCCATGCCGCCGGCGTGACCTCCGTCATCGCGGGCGAGCCCGGCTCGCCCGCTCAGCAAGGGCCCGGCCGCGGCGCGTCGATGGTGGTCGGATGAAACCGCACGGCGCCCCCGGCGAACGGCCCGGGGACGCAGGCTGTCCCCGCCTCGATCGGGCCGGACCCCTCGGACGTGCATGTGCTTCCGTTGCTGCCCGGCGGTGCCGCGACGTCGTTGCTCAGCCCTTGGCCAGCTCGGCCAACAGCAGGGCCTCGGCGAGCACGCCACGTCCGAACATCGCCAGGTCCAGGCTCTCGTCGATCCCGTGCCAGTGGCTCGCCGGGTCACCGACCCCGGTGAGGAGGATGGTGGCACCGGGGAACGCACGGGCGAACTGCGCCACGAACGGGATGGAGCCGCCCATGCCGATCTCGCGCACCTCGTTGCCGTAGGCCTCGGAGAACGCGCGGCGGGCGGCGTCGTAGGCGTCCCCGGTGGTCTCCAGGGCGAACGGAGCGCCGCCGGTGCGCGGTGCCACGGTCAACCGCGCACCCCAAGGAACGTGCTCCTGCAGGTGATCGGTGAGGGCGCGCTGCGCCGTCACCGGGTCGTCGCCCGGGGCGATCCGCAGGCTGATCAGCGCGCGAGCACGCGGTACCAGCACGTTGGACGCGTCGGCGACGCGCGGTGCATCGATGCCGAGGACCGAAGCCGCGGGGCGCTGCCAGATGTGCTCGTTGATCGAGCCGCACCCGATCAGTTGGACACCCTCGAGCACTCCGTTGCCGGTCCGGAAGGTGGCTTCGGTTCCGTCATCGTCGCCGACGTCCGTCGCGGTGCTCGTCCCGTGGACCAGGCCGGGGACGGCGACGTCCCCGTGCTCGTCGTGCAGGCAGGCCAGCAGCCTGCACAGCGCTGTGAGCGCGTCGCCCATCGGTCCGCCGGCCATGCCGGAGTGGACGGGATGCTCGAGCATCGCGACCTCGACGGTGCAGTCGACGAGACCGCGCAGGCTCGTCGTCAGCGCCGGCACGTCGACTGAGGGGTTGGCAGCGTCGGCGATGACGACCACGTCCGCCGCAAGCAGGTCCTGGTGGGCATGCAGCAGCGCGGGCAGCGTGGGCGAGCCGGACTCCTCCTCGCCCTCGACGAACAGCGTGACGCCGATCGGAGGCCTGCCGTCGTAGGCGCGCAGGACGGCGATGTGGGTCATCACGCCCGCCTTGTCATCCGCGGTACCGCGGCCGTAGAGCCGACCATCGCGTTGGGTGGGCACGAACGGCGGGCTCGTCCAGTGCTCGTCACCACCGGTGGGCTGCACGTCGTGGTGGGCGTAGAGCAGGATGGTGGGCCGGCCGACGGGAGCCGGCCAGTGCGCGATGACGGCCGGTGCACCGCCGGCTGCCGCCACGATCCGGACTGCCGATGCCCCGGCCCCCCGGGCGAGCTCCGCCACGGCTTCCGCGCTCGACCGGGTGTCCTGCGCGTGCGCGGGGTTCGCCCAGATGCTCGGGATGCGCACCAGCCGTTCCAGGTCCGCCCGGGCCCCGGCGAGCACGCCGTCGACCGCGTCCTCCACGGTCAGTCCCCGATCAGGCACGGGGTGGGGACCGCGTCCAGGATCGTGGCCATGACGGCGTCCGTGTGCCGTCCCAGGCCGAGCGCGCGTGCCCGCATGAGGTCCTCCATGGTGTCGACGTCGTGACGGATTCCGGCCAGCTCCGGCCGGTGGACTTCCAGGGCTCCAGCCCCGATGTGTCGGGCTCGGGAGTCGACGCCGTACTGCGGCCAGAACTGCGCAGGTGACCGCGCCGCGAAGAGCGTCGTCCCGTCCCCCCGGGCGTCGGGCACGAAGAACGTCGATGCCGCATCTGCTTGCCCCAGTGCGAGGCCCAGTTCCGCCGGCCGCAGCGCCGGGAGATCAGCCGTGAGTGCCGCAACTCCGTGCCCAGGTGGGGCCGTCCGGCACGTGGCGGCTCCTCGATGGAGTGCGTCGTTCAGCGAGTCCGTGGGTGGATCCACCACGAAGCGCAGCCGTCGTACGCCGAGGATGCCCCGCCACAGCGGGTCCCGGGTCACGACGACGACCTCCTCGACGCCGTGACAGGCGAGGACGGCGTCCCGCACGTCGCACGCCATGGCGACCACGAGGGCCCGCCGGACAGGGACCGGGAGGCCGCGTAGCCGGGACTTGGCATGGTGCAGGGGCTTGAGGGGGACGACGACGGACCAACCCACCACCGGCGTCACAGCGGTGTGATCGAGAGGGTCAGCGCGCGGCGGCCGGCGTCGGTGCGGGCGGTGGTGAGCCGCTCGGTCGGGGGGGTGCCGTATTCGGTGGTGCGCTGGCGGGCGGGGCGGCCGATGGTGGCGGCCATCGTTTCGAGTTCGG
>JAOPWO010000259.1 GCA_025965635.1 Modestobacter sp.
ATCGGACCGCTGTCCGAGCACTTCAGGGTGATCGCCTACGACTACCCGGGGCACGGGTACACCACCCACGCCACGAGCGACCTCGAACTGCCCGACTACGTCGAGCACCTCGCCGGCCTGCTCGACGCCCTGGGTGTGGCCAGGGCGCACCTCAGCGGGGAGTCCCTCGGCGGGTGGGTGGCGTTGAAGTTCGCCGCCGCCCACCCCGACCGGACCGCGCGCCTGGTGCTCAACACCCCGGGCGGGACGATGGCCCGGCCGGAGGTGATGGAGCGGATCCGCAGCCTCTCCCAGGCGGCCGCGGACGATCCCAGTGATGCGAACATCCGGGCCCGGCTGGAATGGCTGATGGCCGACCCGGCAACCGTCACTGACGAATTGGTGGCCATCCGTCGGGCCATCTACGACCGGCCCGGTTTCGCCGAGTCCATGCGGCACCTGCTGTGCCTGCAGGACCCTGACATCCGTCGCCGGAACCTCGTCAGCGACCAGGAACTGGCGGCGGTGCCCCACGGGGCGATGGTGATCTGGACATCGGACGACCCCTCCGGCCCCGCCGGCGCGGGCATGGACATGGCCGAGAAGATCCCCGGCGGTCGGTTCGAGTTCATCGACGGGGCAGGGCACTGGCCGCAGTGGGAGCAGCGGGCGGCGTTCAACCAGTTGGTCATCGACTGGCTGACGAAGGAGGGATGACCGGGGACCGGAACGCTGCGGCCGACGGCGAGCCCCTCACCCGGGGACCCGCCGTCCACCGCGGCCCGGCACCGGCCGAGCCGTTCGGAGCGGAGAGATGGTGAGCGATCAGCCGGCCGGTCCTCGTCGGCACGGGGCGGAACCGCTGTCCCGCCATGTCGTACTGGCCTCCGGCGACCTCGACGTGGCCTGCCGCGGCATCGGGAGCGTCTTCGTGCCGCACCAGGTCGACGTCGCCGGCCCGGGGATGGTGGCCGCCCGGCTGCACGCCGTCGAGCTCGACCGGGTCACGTTCGCCTACTCGCGGTACGGCGCCCCCGTCGAGATCGGCGGACTCGGGGCCATGGGGCCGTGCTACCACCTCAACGTCCTGCACCGGGGCGGGGTCCGGTCGTGGCGCGGACGGGACGAGGTGGACCAGTCGCGCCGCGGTGAGGGCGTCGTCTTCACCCCGGACGAGGGGTGGCGGATGAGCTGGGGGAGCGACTGCGCCCAGGTCGCGGTCCGCATCGACCAGCAGGCGCTGCACCGGCACTTCGAGCGCACCGTCGGCCGCCCCAGTGGGCGGTCGATCGTCTTCCGGTTCGCCCTCGACGAGAGCCCGGCGGTCCGCAGCTTCGTGTCCCTGCTGAGCAGCATCGTGACCGAGCTCGACACGGCCGCCGAGAGCTGGCTCTCCAGCCGGCTGATGGTCGCCCAGGTCGAGGACTTCGTCATGAGCGGACTGCTGGCCGCCCAGCCGCACGACCACAGCGACGCCCTCGCCGCCCCGCCCGGGCCCAGCCGGCCGCGGCATGTCCGGCGGGCGATGGATCTCATGGTCGGGCGCCCCGACGACCCGTTGACGACGACCGACCTGGCCGATGCCGCCGGGGTGAGCGTCCGCACCCTGCAGGCGGCGTTCCACAGCCACGTCGGGATGTCCCCGATGGAGTTCCTGCGTGACGTCCGGCTGGAGCGGGTGCACCGGGAACTGTCGGACGGCGGCGCCGACACCACGGTGACGGCCGTGGCGCTGCGCTGGGGCTTCGGCCACCTCGGCCGGTTCGCCGTGGCCTACCGGCGCAAGTACGGCCGCGCCCCGTCGGACACGTTGCGTTCGGGTGGCTGACCGGGATGGCCCCGGAGCCCGCGACGGCGCGGGCCCCGGGGCTCTGCCGGCTCAGCCGGCGTCCGGCTCCTCACCGGGGAGCTTCAGGCCCTTGAGCGCCGGGATGACGTTCTTGGAGTACAGGTCGTACGAGCGCTTCGTCTGCTGCTCGGTGAGCGAGCCGAACGTGCCCCAGACGATGATGTTGCCGCACTCGAGCTCCTCGGCCTGGGCGACGAGCTTGTCCCGGACCGTCTCCGGCGAGCCGACGCAGATGATCCCGGCGTCGTTGAGGTCCTTCCAGCTCACGTTGTCCTGGACGAAGGGCCGGAAGAACGACTGGTAGTACTCGTAGCCCTTCGGGACGTTGTCGAGGTCCTCGAAGATGGCGTGCGTGCGGAAGAGCCCGAACAGGTGGTCCAGAGCCGGCTCGGCGAGGTCGTTGGCCTCGGCGTCGGTCGGGGCCACGAAGATGTTGCGCATCACCGCGACCCGGTCGGGCGCCGTGGAGTTGCCGGCCTCGCGGGCGGCCTTGCGGTACCGGTCGAACATGTCCTTGGTGTCCGGGACCGGAAGGAAGGTGTGGGCCATCTTGTAGCCCTGGGTGCCTGCCCACTCGGTGGTCGTCGGGCTGAGCGCGGTGATCCACACCGGCGGGTTCGGCTGCTGGATCGGCTTCGGCCAGACCGCGACGTCGTCGTAGTTCCAGAAGCGGCCGTGGTGGGTGAACGACGGGTTGCGCCACGCCTCGTGGATGAGCTGCATCCCCTCCTCGAACCGGGGGCGCGTCTCCTCCATCGGGATCCCGGCCTTGGTGAACTCCAACTCGTCCACGCCCCGGCCCATGCCCACCTCGAGGCGGCCGTGGGTGAGGTAGTCGAGCATGGCCGCCTCTTCGGCGAGCCGCAGTGGCTCGTGGAACGGGATGATGTTGGCCATCACGCCCAGCCGGATGTTCGTGGTCCGCGCGGCCACCGCCGCGACGAGGAGGTTCGGCGACGGGCTCACCGTGTAAGCGGTGAAGTGGTGCTCGCTGAAGAAGATGCCGTCGAAGCCCTGGTCCTCAGCCCCGACCCAGGTGTCGAAGTGC
>JAOPWO010000277.1 GCA_025965635.1 Modestobacter sp.
ACTCGCGGTGACGACGCCGCCGCTGCTGCACCGGGCCTCGCGGCCTGGGCAGCTGGTGGGTGGTCCCCGGCCTTCGAGCGGTGCCGGCCGCGCCGCTACCGGACCAGCCAGGCGACGAGAGCGACGGTGGGAACGACGACGAACGCCGTATACCGCAGCAGGCACGGACAGCTGATAGCCGTTGTCTCGCCCTCCGCGGAAGCGTCTCGGTGACGTTGCCGCAGCTGGCGGGAGGCTGCCGTGGGACCACAGCAGAGGCGTTGCCGGCATCGACGCTGGTCATCACGATCGACCCGGGCACGGTGAGCAACCGGGTCTGGATGAGCTCGAGTGCGGCCGGGATGGCTGTGGAGCCGGTGTCCCTGCCGGTGCTGCGTCCCGGCCTGGAGGCCCTGCAGCGGCCGGTCCTCGACCACCGGGAGGGGACTGACCCGGTGTCCGCTGTCGAAGCGACCGGCGGACCACCCGGGTCCGGGTCCACCAGCTCAACCAGCGCTTTCCCGGATCGTGGCCGATCGGGTCGATGACCCTGGCCGGCGCGGTGCGGCACCGCCGCGGCCTGGTCGCCGAACGGAACATCGCCCAGCCGCGAGTGCACGACCTTGGTGCCATCGGGCAGGCAGCGCTGCACTGCACCGCACCGCACCGCCGACATCGTCGCCGTCGACGGCGACGTCACCACGCTGCTGGCCGGCACCGACGGACAGATTCCTCGCCATGCTCGCCGGCGTGGCCGCCAGCCGCGCCGTGGCGATCGCCGCCCAGAACCGGACCCGATCCTCCCGCCAGGCCACCGTCGGCCGACCTGGTGAGGGAGTCTGGCCCCGGTATCCACGGACCTCGCGCCGCCGCTGGACAGCACCCACGCTCCACCTCCGACGACGAGGTGTTGCGACGACTGAACTCGGGGCAGTCCCCTCCGCTCGCGTCCTTCCCTGGACCGTTCGCCGCTTCAAGGTGCCGTAGCCGCCCCGGTAGCTGAGTCCGGCCGACCACGTGCCGTCCTCGCGCCCGGAGGTTCGGCCCGTCACCGTTGGCTCGCCGTGCCATTCGAACCTCCGGCGGTCGGAGACCTCCGGGCACCCGCCGCCTGTGACCCGGCAGCTCAGTGGGCAGCGGTGTGCCGCCGGCGCTCGCCCGCGCATGGGCTGCCGCGTGGACTGCTCGACGAGCGGGTCCAGGCGACCGAACCGGGAGGCGTTGTCATCCAGGAGGGCACGATGACGACAGCGGCCGGCACGATCGCGGCACCCGCCAGCGCAGCGACTTCCTAAGGTCGAAGGAGGTTCATCCCGGCACTGCTGCCGCGATCGAAGGAGCAAAGTGGCCGACCAGACGATTCAGATCGACGCCGACGAGCTCGTGCGCAGGGCGCGCGACCTGAGCGATGAGATCAAGGCGGATGCGATCGCCGCCGAGAAGCGGGGCACGTACTCGCCAGAGCTGCACGAGCGCTTCCGCGCAGCCGGCTTCTACTCGATCTTCCAGCCGAAGCTCTACGGGGGGCTCGAGCTCGGGCTCGTGGCCCAGTACCGGACCATGATGGAGGTCGCGCGAGCGGACACGGGCATCGCCTGGTGCCTCACGCTCGGCACCCATCACACGCTGCCGCTCGTCGCGCACTTCCCCGAGCCGACCACGGCGTGGGCGTTCCGGAACGGCTACGTGGTCTGCCCGCACTCGATCAACCGCATCGGTGTCGCGACGCCGGTCGAGGGCGGCTTCCGGGTCTCGATCCTCAGCGGCTACAACTCCGGGTCCCCGTACTCGACCCACGCGATGCTGAACATGCGCATCGACTCCGGCCCCCGTGAGGGCGAGATCATCGTGGTCCTGTTCGAGCGCGACGACTACACGGTGCTCGACGACTGGGGCGGGGACCGCACCATGGCGCTCGGTGCCAGCGGCTCGAACTCGATCGAGGCCGTGGACGTCTTCATCCCGGAGGAGCGCACCGTCACCTGGAACTGGTTCGCCTCGGCCTTCACTGACGGCACGCCGGGTAGCCGGTCGACGGGCAACCCCCTGTACCTGGGGAACATCGGCGCGGTCTACCACGGCGACCTCGCCGCGGTGCTCCTCGGTGCCGCGCTCGGCGCGCGCGATGCGTTCGAGCAGCTGCTGCGCACGAAGCAGCGGCACAACGAGCCGAAGTCACTGCGCTTCGAGCACCGCGACGGCCGGCGCCAGTTCGCCCAGGTCTACCGGCTGCTCGACTCCGCGCGGACCATCCTCCTGGCCACCGGCGCGGAGTACGAGGAGCTGAACGCGGCCGCGGTCGCGGGCAAGCCCGTCACCACGGCCGACCACCTCTTCCTCGCGAACCGGATGTACGCGGTGATCGAGATGGCCTGGCAGGCGACGGAGCTGATGTTCCGCGCCTCGAGCTCCGCGGTCGCCAGGACCGGGCACCCGATCCAGCGCGCGCTCCTCGCCATCCAGATGCAGCGCCCCCAGTCCTACGACAACCAGGAGCTGCTCGAGCTCGAGCTCGCCAACACCTACTTCGGCACCCCTGCCGCCCATGCCTGAGCGGCCTGTCGTCCCGGAGCCCCGTGAGTCGCGCAGATGACCGGGTCGATCTTCGCGGCGTCGTCGATGGTCTCCGATGCGGCCGAGCAGATGGCGATCTGCAGCGCGGGCCGGATCGAGGTCTCGACGGATCCGCTCTACCTCCGGGCGACGAATGCGCGCGCGACTCGTCGGGTCGGCATCGTCTCCGGCGGGGGTTCCGGGCACGAGCCGATGCACAGCGGTTTCCTGGGTCCTGGCGGGCTTGACGCCGTTGCGCCGGGGGCCGTGTTCGCCTCCCCGCACAACCGTCAGATCTACGAGGCCGCCCGTGCCGCGGCGCGCGCCGGAGGTGTCCTGCTCGTGGTGAAGAACTACACGGGCGATCGCATCAACTTCTCCATCGCGGCCGAGCGGCTGCGACACGACGGGATCGCGGTCGCGACCGTCCTGGTGGACGAGGATGTCTCGTCGCGCGATGCCGGGATCGGCGGCCGGGGGACCGCGGCGACGGTGCTCGTCGAGAAGATCCTCGGCGCTGCTGCCGACGCCGGCGCCGGACTCGACGAGCTGCAGGTCCTCGGCGATCGGGCCGTGGCGGCGAGCCATTCGATCGGGGTCGCCCTCCGTGCGCAGACCGTGCCCTCCAGCTCCGAGCCGGCCTTCGTGCTCGCGCCGGGGGACGTCGAGTACGGCGTCGGCATCCACGGCGAGCGGGGCATCCGGCAGCAGCACGTGGAGAGCCTGGCTCAGCTCGTGGATCAGATGGTCGAGGACCTCCTGGCGTCGCTCGGCGGCCACGACCCGCTCGTGCTCCTCGTCAACAATCTCGGCGGGCTGACCGAGCTGGAGACCGCCGCCGTGACCGCCGCCGCGCGCACCGCGCTCGGAGGACGAGGGAGTGAGCTGGCCAGCGTCATCGCCGGGCAGTACTGCACGGCCCTCGACATGCGGGGCTTCTCGCTCACGGTGCTCCGGGCCGAGCCCGAGTTCCTGCCGCTGCTCTTCGCGCCCCACGAGACCGAGGGGCTGCCGATCATCACGCCGCTGGTCGAGCCGGATGCCCTGGAGCCCACCGCGGTGCTGTCCTCCGCGGCTCCGGGCGAGGCATCGAGCGGGCTGGATCGTCTCGAGGCGCAGGTCGTGGCCTGGCATCCGTTCCTCACCGATCTCGACCGGGTCGCCGGTGACGGGGACTTCGGCGACAACCTCCTCGCGGGCATCCGCGCGGCGAGATCGCGCAGCTGTTCCGACCTCGAGCGGCTCGCGGGCGGATTCCTCGACGAGGTGGGCGGCACGAGCGGGCCGCTCTTCGGGCTGCTGTTCCAGGAGCTCGACGCCGCAGCGGACTGGACGTCCGGGCTGGGGTCGGCGGCGACGGCGATCGCCCGGGTCGGCGATGCCGGGCTCGGCGATCGGACGCTCCTCGACGCGCTGATCCCCGCCGCGGCAGCGGCCGAGGCGGGCGGCGGACCGGAGGCCGTCGTCCGAGCCGCGCTCGACGGTGCGATCGCGACCACACGACTGAAGGCGAACCGCGGCCGTGCCGTCTACCTCGACGAGCGCGTGCTCGGCTACGCCGACGCGGGGGCCGTCGGCCTGGTGCTCGTGCTGCAGTGGCTGGCTGGTACCGACGTCCCGGTTCAGGCCGGCGAGCTCAGCCGATCCGCCTGGTGACCGCCGCCAACCGCTCGCCTGAGCTCCACGGGAGTCGGGCCGACGTGCCTGCGGAACACCTGCGAGAAGTGGCGTCACGGGCGACGTCCGCCCGGCCCGTCGTCGTCACCGCGCTCTGCGAGGCCGCCCGGGAGCAGGTCGCGGATGAGCGTGACGGTGTGCTCGGCGGCGTCGCTCGTCGCCCTCGGCTGCGTCCGGGCGGTCAGGGGAAGGTTCCGCTCGCGCTGCGCAGGAGGGTGCTCACGGCCGGTCGGGCGCAACGCACATCCGCCTCAGCGAGGGGCGACCGACGGCAGGGCCGCTGAGCGAGGTCTCCAGGTCGACGACCTGCTCCGGGACGGGCGAGGCCGAGGTCACGGGCACCGATCCCGCCTTGGTGGTTGGCCTCCCGGGACCGCCCCGACCGCTCCAGCAACGTTCCAGGCTCAACGAAGAGGAAGAGTGAATCGGATGACCAGCACGCCGTTCGTACTCCCGGATGCCGCACTGCAGCGCTTCCGCGAGACCCTGCCTCCGGACGCCGTCCACGTGGACCAGGCGGACCGTGACGAGCTCCGGGACCCCTACTGGCCGGCTGGCGACCGCACCTATGACTCCTCCGCGGTGCTCTACCCGTCGACGGTCGAGCAGCTGCAGGAGGTCGTCCGGGTCGCGGACGAGCTCGGCGTCCCGGTGTGGACGAGCTCGCAGGGCCGGAACAACGGCTACGGCGGTCCGAGCCCGCGCGTGGCGGGATCGGTGCTCATCAGCCTGCGGCGGATGAACCGGATCCTCGAGATCAACCACGAGCTCGCGTACGCCGTGGTCGAGCCGGGCGTGCGCTGGATGGACCTCGCCGATGCGCTCGAGGCGGAGGGCGGCGACCTGCTGCTGTCGGTCCCGGACGTCGGCTGGGGCAGCATCGTGGGCAACTCCATGGACAACGGCGTGAGCTACCTGCCCAACGGCGCCGATTTCATGGCGCCGACCGGCATGGAGGTCGTC
Organism: Modestobacter sp.; assembly: GCA_025965635.1. Taxonomy (GTDB): domain Bacteria; phylum Actinomycetota; class Actinomycetes; order Mycobacteriales; family Geodermatophilaceae; genus Modestobacter. The sequence continues at coordinate 5,173 of JAOPWO010000277.1, forward strand.
CTCGCGGATGGCTCCCTGCTGCGCACCGGTCTGGGCGCGATCCCGGGCAACAAGTCGTGGCACCTCTACAAGCGCGGCCTCGGCCCGTCGCTTGACGCGCTCTTCACGCAGTCGAACTACGGCATCGTCGTGCGGATGGGCGTGTGGCTCATGCGCAAGCCCGAGGCGATGGCCTCGCTGCACCTCTCGGTCCCGCGCAACGACCAGCTCGGGCAGGCCGTCGACATCATCCGGGAGCTGCGGATGAGCGGCGCGATCCGCGGCGTGCCGGGCCTGTTCTCGTTCCCGATCCTCGCCTGGCAGTTCCCCGAGCTCGGGGAGTACATGGGCGGCAAGGGCGCCCTGCCGGAGGAGGAGATCCAGCGGCTCGCGGATGAGTCCGGCCTCGGGCGCTGGGGCGTCCGCCTCGGCGTCTGGGGCGATGCGCCGGTCGTCGAGCACCACGTCAACCGGATCAAGGAGCGCTGGGCCGAGATCGAGGACTCCGCCGTGACGCACGATGCCCGCTTCACGCGTGAGCAGTGGGGTCCGTTCACGACCTTCGGCGACAAGATCAACGGCGCCGCACCGATGCTGGACATGCTCGACGGGCTGCCGCCCGGGATCGGCCACCTCGCCTTCTCGCCGGTGGTCCCGCTCGTCGGCGAACAGGTGCAGCGGCTCGAGGGGCTCCTCAGCGAGTACGTGCGCGAGCACCTGGACGGGAACCTGTCGGCGGCGATCACCGTCGTCAACGACCGGTCGCTCATCATCGTCGTCGAACTCGACCTCGTGATGGGCGATGAGGCGCAGGTGCGCGCGGCGTACGACTCGCTGCGTCAGATGGTGGAGCACTTCGGCAAGCTCGGTTTCGCCGAGTACCGGGCGCACCTCGACATCATGGACATCGCGTCGGAGCAGCTCTCGTTCAACGACCACGCCTACCGGCGGTTCGTGGAGAAGATCAAGGACGCCGTCGACCCCCGCGGCATCCTGTCGCCCGGTCGGCACGGCGTCTGGCCGGCGGCGTACCGCGGCGGCAAGGCACCGGGCGGGCGATGAGCGCTGACCGGCGGGGGAGCGGCTCACCCGACCGTGCGCGCCGGGGCGGCCCGGCAGGCGCACCGATCATGACCCCGTCGACACGCATGGGCTGCGGGAACAGTTGCGCGCCGATCGACGGGGAACCTGAGCAATCGGACTGCTGGTGTGGCACCTCGCGTACTCCGGGCTTGCCCGGCTCCCGTCGGCGGTCGGAGCGACCGTCGGGGTCGGCGGAGCGAGTCAGGGCGTCGGACGGGGCGACTTCGACCGCGCAGATGCGGGCGCGCCCCGGTCGAGCGTCCGATGTCGTCGACGCGCGAGGGGAGTGGCTGACGCTGGGCCCGTCGGCACGGCATCGCTCCTCGCTGCCGTGCTCGGGTCGGAGCCGCCGCCGGATCTCGGATCCGTCCGGCCGAGCGGCCGTTGAGCCATCCGATGAACGTGCGTCCGGAGCGGATCGCACTCAGCGGTGGTCGACAGCGTTCAGGCGCCTGAACTCCATCGGCCCGAGCCCGAGGTGACGCCGGAACGTCTGGGAGAAGTGCGCAGGGCTGGCGAACCCCCATCGCGCGCCGATATCGGCCACCGTCACCCCGACCAGTTCGGAAGATCGGAGGTCGGCGGCGGCGCGTTCGAGGCGAAGCCGGCGCAGGGTCTTCCCGAAGCTCTCTCCCCGGGAATGGAAGAGCCGATGAAGCTGGCGCAGTGAGATGTGGGCGTCGGTGGCGATCTGCTCCGCGCTCACACCCCACTCGCCGAGGCGTGCCACCATCAACTCGATCACGCGATCAACGTCCACGGCAGGTGCGCGACGGGCATGGGGCCCGTCACCGGATGCCTCGAGGTGACCACGAAGCAGATCGCCGATCAGGGTCACGGTGTGGCGCGCGGCGTCGATCGACGCACGAGGCTGAGTGCGCGCCGACATCGCCAGGGTGTCACTCGCATGTGCGAGCAGTGTTCCGACGATCGGTGCGAGCCCGCTGGTGCTGCCGATGCGCTTTGCGACGAGGCTGCGCATCTCCTCATCGGTGAGGCCGACCGCCTTCGATGAGATCTGGACGTTCAGGCAGCGGAAGTCCGCCGTCACTTCGGCGAGGAAGGGCCGGAACGCGTCGTAGACCGTGAAGTCGCCGGGGGAAAGGGTCACACTTCGGCGGCCCTGGGCGACCTCTTCGCTACCGTCCAGTTGGAGGGACAGGACGTACCCGGACCCGGCCTGGCCGAGATCCTTGCTGCTCCGCTTGGCGACGTGAGCGGACGCTGTCATGTCCACGAGCTCGAGGTTGCCAACGCGGACGCGTCGGATTCGCCCTTCGAAGGCTGCTGGCCGCACGGAATGCATCTGCGCCCCGGCAAGGGTGGACGAAACGACTCGACGCCAGGACTCGAGATCATCGACCTCGAACACTTGCTCAGCCGGATCGGCGCTCATGGAGGGCGGCAACGGTCCTCCTTCGTCCCCATCGACCTCGGAACCATAGCGGGGGCTGGCGCGATCGAGTCCTGGGGATGAACGTGTGCGAACTCTGGCACACGCAGGACACCGATCGGCGCGGACGGTGGAGGTCGGTCCGAGAACGCCTACGACGACGCGGTCGTCACAGACCTGGCCGGCACGGCCGAGCGCTACCCCCTCGGGTCGGCCGTCGGATGACGACGGGCAGGAGTGGCACTGGTCCGATCGATCCGTCGGTCGAGCGCGCCGCCGGCCGCCCGAGCCGTTCGGTCGCCGCGTAGGACGAACGGCCCGGGTGCTCCTGGACGACCTCCGTTGGGTCCTGCGGCCAGCAGGGAGCTCGCGGTCGGGTGCCGGACACGTCGTCAGACGTCTGTGATGCGCAAGCCCGCGTGCGCCTTGTAACGGCGGTTGATGCTGATGAGGTTTGCGGTCATCGCCTCGACCTGGTGGGCGTTGCGCAGTCGCCCCCCGTAGATCCCGCGCATGCCGGGGATGGCGTCGGCCAGGGCCTGGACGAGCGAGCCAGCCTCTCGATCGTCGGCGAGCACCAGGACGTCCGTGTCGATGGTCGTCACGTCTGCGTCTTCGAGCAGTGCGGCGCTCACATGATGGAAAGCAGCGACGACACGGCTCTCCGGCAGGACCTGCTGGGCCTGTTGCGCCGCGCTGCCCTCCGGCACGGTGAGGGCGAAGGCGCCGGCCCCGTCGAAACCGAGCGGGTTGACGCAATCGATCACGACCTTGCCGGCCAGCTCCTGAGCGAGCGCCGCGAGCAGCTCCCGGTGCCCTTCGTAGGGGACCGCGACGAGGACCACGTCGCCGGCCACCGCAGCGTCTGCGTTGCCCACTCCGCTGACCAGGGGGCCGCCCAACGTGGCCGCCACCTGGGCTGCGCGCATCGCGTCACGGGACCCCAGGACGACCGGCATGCCGGCTGCGGCGAACCGCCGAGCCAGGCCGCGTCCCTGCGGACCCGTTCCGCCCAGGACGGCCACCGTCAAGCCTTCGAGGACTGCAGGAACCGTCGGGTGTGCCTTCGGGTTGGTGGTCAAGAGAACTCCGATCGTCATGGCGGGCAGGGCGCACGGCCAGGGGTGGCGAGGTGCATCCCGGGGGAGAGGTCAGGGAGGACAGGTCACGGGAGGCGGCGTCCGGAGGGCCGCGAGCACGGGACGGCTACGGAGCTCCGTCCGGTGGTGCCGCCGTCCCGACCCCACCGGTCATCCACATCGCCTGCACGGCGGGGAAGCCGGTCGGGGGTCGTCCCATCTCGTGCTGCCTTCATCCGCCTTCCCTCCCCGGTCAGCATTCGACGATGTTGACCGGCAGCACGGTCAATGCCAGGCCACCGAGTGACGTCTCCTTGTAGTTGCTGTGCATGTCCCGCCCGGTCGCCCGCATCGTCTCGATGACCGTGTCCAGCGACACGCGGTGCGAGCCGTCGCCCCGCAGCGCCATCCGGGCGGCGTTGATCGCCTTCCCGGCGGAGATGGCGTTCCGCTCGATGCAGGGGATCTGGACGAGTCCTCCGACGGGGTCGCAGGTCATGCCCAGGCTGTGCTCCATCGCGATCTCGGCGGCGTTCTCGACCTGCTCGGGCGTGCCTCCCAGCACCTCGGCGAGGCCACCGGCGGCCATCGACGCGGCCGAACCGACCTGCCCCTGGCACCCGACCTCGGCCCCGGAGATCGAGGCCCGCTCCTTGTACGGGGAACCGATCGCGCCCGCAGTGAGCAGGAACCGGACAGTCGTCGCGTCGACGTCGGCCCAGCCTGCCGGGACGTAGCGGGTGGCGTAATGGAGGACCGCGGGGATTATCCCGGCTGCCCCGTTCGTCGGTGCGGTGACGACCCGGCCGCCGGAGGCGTTCTCCTCGTTGACCGCCATGGCGACCAGGTTGACCCAGTCCTCGGCGTAGCTCGGGTCGCGGTCGGGGACGTGTCGGGCCCAGCCACGTGACGAGTCACCCGATGTCGGGGCACCCCTAGCACTTGGTTTCCGGTCGGCGTCAGCCCTGGTCGCGTGGGATGCTCGCGATGCCCGACTCGCCCGACTACCGGAGGCCGACGTGGCAGTGTCAGCGAACCTCGACGCGTTCCTGGACAAGGAGTGGGAGAGCAAGTCACTCGGCGAAGTCCTCAAGGCCCCGGTCAGTGCTCTGCAGGGCGTCAGCGAGGGTGACGCTGACCTCCTCAAGCAGGCTTTCAACGTCAAGACCGTGGGCGACCTGGGGAAGAACAAGTTCTTCCGGGCCGCGCAACTGCTCGTGCAGCTTTCCGAGGCCGGGGCGAAGTAGGAGCAGCGTTCCGGCTCTGTGTCGTCCTGGGCAAGGCTGCCGATCCGGCGCGCCTGCCGGGCCGTAGCTACACGCGCCACGTGAGTACACGAACGCTGTCCACCTGGGTCGACGGCCGCCCGGTGCCGTCGGCACGGCGCGGCACAGAAGCGCGCCGCGCATGCTCGTCCGACCCGACGAGCTCTTGTGCGCTCCTCCGGAGGCGCTCACCGTGGAGCCGCGCCATCTCGCTCAGGGGCGCGTCGAACCAGGGCAGAACGCCGGCACGGGCCCACCGATGGACCGCGGAGCCGCGACGTCGGGCCCGTCCGATGTCCGGGAGGCCAGTGTGTCCGAGGTGGACTGTTGCATTGCCGGCGGTGGGCCGGCGGGGATGATGCTCGGGCTGCTCCTCGCCCGCCAGGGCGTGCAGGTGATGGTGCTGGAGAAGCACGGGGACTTCCTGCGGGACTTCCGGGGGGACACCGTCCACCCCTCGACGCTGCGGCTGCTCGACGAGCTGGGGCTGGCCGAGGAGTTCCTCCGGTTGCCGCACCA
>JAOPWO010000284.1 GCA_025965635.1 Modestobacter sp.
CCGGGCGGAGCCGGGGGCGGCGGCGCCCTGCGCTTCCCCGCCCGCACCGCCCCGACGGCTCACTGGGACTCCCCGGCCTCCGCCTCGGCCCGGCGGGCCATGGCGAACTCGGCCAGGGCGTCGACCAGCGGGCCCACGGCGGCGGTCTCCGGCTGCACGTCCACGCGCAGGCCGAACTCGGTGGCGCTCGCCGCGGTGGCCGGGCCGATCACCGACACGACGGTGCGGGCGTGCGGCTTGCCGGCGATGCCGACCAGGTTGCGCACCGTGGAGGAGGAGGTGAAGCAGACCGCGTCGAAGCCGCCGCCCTTGATCGCCTCGCGCACGGCGGCGGCCGGCGGCGCTGCCCGCACCGTCCGGTAGGCGGTGACGTCGTCGATCTCCCAGCCGCGCTCCTTGAGGCCCGCCGCCAGGGTCTCGGTGGCGATGTCGGCGCGGGGCAGCAGCACCCGGTCGATCGGGTCGAACACGTCGTCGTAGGGCGGGAAGTCGACCAGCAGGCCCTCGCTGGACTGCTCGCCGGAGGGCACCAGCTCGGGCACGATGCCGAAGTCGCGGACCGCCTGCGCGGTCTGCTCCCCGACGCAGGCGACCTTGACGCCGGCGAAGGCGCGGGCGTCCAGGCCCAGCTCGGTGAACTTCTCCCGGACGGCGCGAACCGCGTTGGTCGAGGTGAACACGATCCAGCCGTACCGGCCGGTGACCAGGCCCTTGACCGCGCGGTCCATCTGCGCCGGGCTGCGGGGCGGCTCGACGGCGATCGTCGGCACCTCGACCGGCACGGCGCCGTAGGCCCGCAGCCTGTCGCTCATGTCGCCGGCCTGCTCCTTGGTGCGCGGCACCAGGACCCGCCAGCCGAACAGCGGCCGGCTCTCCCACCAGGAGAGCTTGCCGCGCTTGTCGACGGCCGAGCCGACGGTGGCCACGACGGCGCCGCTCAGCGAGTCCAATCCGGCGGTCTTCTCCGCCACCGCGGACAGCTTGGCGACGACGCTCTTCTGCGCCGTCCCGGTGCCCTCGACGGTGACCACGATGGGGGTGCCGGCCGACAGGCCGCCCTCGATCAGGCCGGCCGCGGCGGCCGGGAGCTGATCGGCGTTGGCGGTCAGCACCAGCGGGCTGCTCGTGCCGCTGGCGGCGGCCGCCAGCGCGGCCAGCTGGGCGGGACCGTCGGCGTGGGTGTCACTGCCGGCGACCGGACGCAGGTCGGCCTGCACCGAGGTGCCGCCGAGCGCGACACCGGCGTACGCCGGGACGGCGGTGCCCACCGCGACGCCGGCGACGACGTCGAACGGCACGCTGGTGCGCGTGACGGCGAGCGCCTCCTTCACCACCGAGTCATTGGTGAAGGGGTCACCGGCCACCAGTCGCACGACGGTGCTGCCGGTCTTGGCAGCGGTGACCGCGGCCTTGGCGACCTCGGTCGCCTCGCCGGTGGCCGTGCTCATCTCGAGGTCGGGGTGGGCCTCGCGGACGGCGTCCTGCACCGCTGCCGAGACGTCCGGGTCGACCAGGACGAGGTCGGCGGCGGCCAGGGCAGCGCTCGCCCGGGCGGTGAGCAGGCCGGGGTCACCCGGGCCTGCGCCGACGAAGACGACGGTGCCCTTGCTGCCGGTCTGCTTGCGTGAGCGCGTCATCGCGTGCTCCTGTTCCTGCCCCTGGACGGGGTCGCTGCGGGTGGTTCGGGACGGGTGGGGGGAACGGGCGGGGCGCCCGGGATCGGGCTCACCGGCTGGCCGCCATCACGGTGGCCGCGCCCCGGTCGAGGAGCTCGGCGGCGAGGACGCGGCCGAGCTCGGCGGCTTCGCCGACCGGGCCGGTGGTGGAGCCGCGCACGCCGTCGCTGCCGTCGAGGGCGGTGACGGAGGCGCGCAGGTAGAGCTCGGAGGTGCCGTCCTCGGCCTCGGCCAGTTCGGCGTAGGCGGCCACCGGGGCGCTGCACCCGGCTTCCAGGGTCGCGAGCAGCGAGCGCTCGGCCACCACGCAGGCCCGGGCGGCCGGGTCCTCGAGCACCGCGAGGAGCTCGCGGACCCGGGAGTCGCCGGCCCGGCACTCGACCGCGAGCGCCCCCTGGGCCGGCGCGGACAGCACCTGGATCGGGTCCAGGACCTCGGTGACGGCGTCCAGCCGGCCCAGCCGGGCCAGGCCGGCCCGGGCGAGCACCACCGCGTCGAGGTCGGCGTCCGGCCCGAGGGCCCGGGCCATCCGGGTGTCGACGTTGCCGCGGATCGGGACGACCTCCAGCCCCAGGCCGAGGGCGCGCAGCTGGGCCATCCGCCGGGGAGCACCGGTGCCGACCCGGGCGCCGGGGGGCAGCTCACCGAGGGTGAGCCCGTCCCGGGCGACCAGTGCGTCGCGTGGGTCCTCCCGCCGGGGGACGGCGGCCAGGGCGAGGCCCGGCTCCGGCGCGGTCGGCAGGTCCTTGTAGCTGTGCACGGCGAAGTCGACCTCGCCGGCGTGCAGCGCGTCGCGCAGCGCGCTGACGAACACCCCGGTGCCGCCGAGCTGGCTGATCGCGGCCGTCGAACGGTCGCCGTGGGTGCTGACGTGCACGAGCTCGACCGGCACCCCGGTGGCGGCGGTGAGCGCGTCCGCGACGTGCTGGGACTGGGTGAGCGCGAGCTGGCTGGCGCGGGTGCCCAGCCGCAGGGTCTGCTGCTGCGCCGTCGGCCGCTGCGCCGGGACCGCGGTGCCGGTCACGCGGCACCGCCGGGGCGGACGTCGGCGTCGCCGATCCGCAGGTCCAGGGCGGACAACCGGGTGCCGGCGGGCAGCCCGGAGTCGAGCGCGACGGCGTCGGAGAGGGTGGTGGTGTCCCCCTCGACACCGATGCCGAGCCCGAAGAGGGCCCGCAGGGCGTCGGCGTAGTCGGTCCCGCCCGGGGCGCTGGCCAGCTCCTTCACCCGCACGGTGGGCTCGTGCAGCAGCTTGTCGACGACCCGGCGGACGGTGCGGGCGATCTCGTTGCGGGCCCGGGCATCGAGGTCGGGCAGCCGGGTGGACAGCCGGAGCAGTTCGGCGTCGACGACCTCGGCAGCCTGGCTGCGCAGCGCGGAGACGGTCGGGGCGACCGCGGCGGCCTGCCGCTCGGCCCGCAGCAGCGAGGTCTCCAGTTCCACCAGCGCGTGCGCGGCGGCGACGTCGTCCGCGGCGACGGAGCCCGCGACCGGCTCTCCGGGGTGCGCGGCGCGCTCGCCCTGCAGCATCGCCAGGTCCACGACGTGCACGCCGGGGAGACCGGCGACGGCGGGGTCGACGTCCCGTGGCAGCGCGAGGTCGACGACGACCAGCGGCCGGCCGGCGCGCTGGGGCAGCGCGGTGGCGACCACCTCGGTGCCGACCACCGTGCCGGGGGCACCGGTGCAGGTGACCAGCACGTCGGCGGCGGCGAGCTCCTGCGGCAGCCGGTCGAGGTCGGCCTGGTGGCCACCGATCGTCTCGGCCAGCCGGGCGGCGCTGGCCGGCGTGCGGCTGCTGATGGTGACCGCGGCACCGCGGCGGGCCAGCGTGGTGGCGGCCAAGGCGCCCATGGAACCGGCGCCGACGACGAGCACCGGGCGGCCGGCGAGCTCACCGAGGATCGAGGTGACCCGGTCCAGGGCCACCGACACCAGGGAGGCGCCGGCCCGGTCGATGCCGGTCTCGGCGTGCACGCGCTTGCCGACCCGTAGCGCCCGCTGGGCGATCGGGTGCAGTTCGCGGCCGACCGTCCCTTCCTCCTGGGCGAGGGCGTAGGCCGCCCGGAGCTGGCCCAGCACCTGGGTCTCACCGACGACCATGGAGTCCAGCCCCGCGGCGACGGTGCACAGGTGACCGATCGCCTGGTCCTCGTAGTAGACGGTGACGTAGGGAGCCAGCTCCTCGACGGTGGTGCCGGCGTGGCGCGCGAGCACGCGGCTGACGTCGGTGACCCCGCCGTGGAAGCGGTCGACCTCGGCGAACACCTCGATGCGGTTGCAGGTGGCCAGCACCATCGCCTCGCTGACGTGGTCGCTGTCGACCAGCTCGTGCAGCGCCTTGACCCGGTCGTCACCGGTCATGCTGACCTGCTCGAGCAGGGCGACCGGCGCGGTCTGGTGGCTGATGCCGACGGCGAGCAGGCTCACTGACCAACCTCCGGTGCGGGAACGGAACGGCTGCGCCGTGCCGACGAGCACATCACCGCGCACCTCCCGCGGGGACCGGGACCGGGACGACCACGGTGGGCGGGCCGCCGTCGCGCTGCTGGTCGAGGAAGGCCAGCACCTGGAGCTCGACGGACAGGTCGACCTTGCGGACGTCGACGCCCGCGGGGACCGACAACGCCACCGGTGCGAAGTTCAAGATGCTCCTCACCCCGGCCGCGACCAGTCGGTCGCAGACCGACTGGGCCACGTCGGCCGGTGTCGTGATGACCCCGATGGAGGCCCGGGTGCCGGCGACGACCGACTCCAGCTCCTCGATGGGACGGACCGTGCAGCCACCGACCCGGTCGCCGACCCGGGCCGGGTCGGCGTCCAGCAGGCCGACGAACTCGAACCCCCGGCTGGCGAAGCCGGCGTAGTCGGCCAGCGCCGCGCCCAGCCGGCCGATGCCGACCAGCACGCACGGGCGGGACCGCTCCACGCCCAGCGCCGCGGTCAGCCGCTCCTGCAGACCGGCGACGGCGTACCCGACGCCGCGCACACCGCAAGGCCCCAGGTAGGACAGGTCCTTGCGGAGACCGGCCGGGTTGACCCCGGCGGCCGCGGCGAGCTCACCGGAGGAGACGTGGCTGCGGCCGCCGTCGGCGAGACCGGCCAGTACCCGCAGGTACACGGCCAGTCGGGCGACGGTGGCCTCCGGGACGATCCGGGGCCGCGACTGGGTCACGGGGCAGACTCCACAGCGATCCGATCGCGGCCCGGTGTGGACCGGGCGCGGTCGGGAGGACTTCGAGGACTCGGGCGCGTGGCGGCCCGGCAACATCACGGTAACCGCTTGTGAACGCAGGTACAAAGTCGCCGGCGGCGTCTACGCAGGTCGAGTGACCCAGCTGTGGTGCACACCACCGTAGCCGAGGTGGTCAGGCACCCCGTCAGGCGGTGCCGAGGTCGCGGCGGAGTCGCTCGACGTCGACGGTGAAGTAGCTGTGCTCGCGGCCGTCGAGGAGCACGACGGGCACCCGGTCGCCGTACTCGGCGCGCAGCTCGTCGTCGGCGTCGACGTCGACCAGCTGCGGCACCAACCCCGCCTCGCCGGCCAGCCGGGCGAGGGTCTCGGCCGCCACCTCGCACAGGTGGCACCCTTCCCGGGTCATCAGCTGCAACCGCGCCTCGTCAGGCACCCGACAGCTCCTCCCGGGGATCCATGCTGATCCCCGCGTCGTCCCCCGCGTCGTCCCGGCCGGCGTCCTCACCGGCGGCGGCCGCAGCGCGTTCCAGGCCCAGTTCGCGCAGCCGGGCCCGGCTGACCTTGCCGACCAGCGAGTGCGGCAGCTCCGGGACGAAGTGCACCGCGGTGGGCAGCTTGAAACGGGCCAGCGACGCCCGGGCGTGCTCGATCAGCTCCCCCTCCCCCACCGGCTCGCCCGCGGCCCGCACGACCACGGCGTGCACGGCCTCGCCGGTGCGCGGGTCGGGCACGCCGATGACGGCGCTCTCGGCCACGCCCGGGTGGGCGTCGAGCACCCGTTCCACCTCGCCCGGGTAGACGTTGAAGCCGCTGACCAGCACCAGGTCGCGCCGGCGGTCGACCAGCCGCAGGTCTCCGTCGGCGTCCCGGTAGGCGATGTCGCCGGTCGGCAGCCAGCCCTCGGCGTCCGGGCCGTCGGCACCGTCGGGCCAGTACCCCGAGAACAGGTTGGGCCCGCGGGCGCACAGCTCACCGGCCTGGTCGTGCTCGTCGTCGCCGTAGGGATCGCTGAACACGCCGGCCCGGACCCGGCTGCCCGGGTCGGGGCCGGCGGCAGGTCCGCCGGCGGTGTCGCGCAGCGCCAGCTCGACGCCGGGCAGCGGACCCCCGATGCACTCGGCCTTGGCCCGGCCGGTGGCCAGGGTGCTGGCCAGCACCGGTGCCGCCTCGGTGAGCCCGTACCCCTCCCAGACCGGCACCGCGGCGCGGTCCCGCATGCCGGCGAAGATCGCCGCGGGAAGCGGGGCAGCGCCACAGGTGGCGGTGCGCACGGCGGCGAAGGCGCGGCGGAGAGCGGTGTCGCTGCCGGCCGCCTCGGCCACGGCGAGCCAGGCGGCGTACATCGGCGGCGCGCCGGGGACGGCGGTGACCTCCTCCTCGACCATCAGCTCCAGCGTCGCGACCGGGTCGAACTCGGGCACGAGCACGGCACAGGCCCCGGTGGCCGCGACCAGTCCGAACCCCGCGTTGAGGCCGTAGACGTGGAAGAGCGGCAGCACGATGAGCACCCGGTCGTCGGCCCGGACCGGCGGCGGGTCCAGGGCGAGGCACTGCTGCTGGTTGGCCAGCAGCGCGGCATGGGTGAGCATCGCGCCGCGTGGCCGGCCCGTCGTCCCACTGGTGTAGGCCAGCAGCGCCAGCGCGGCGGGGTCGTCGGGCGCCGCCGGCGGTGGTCCGTCGGCGACCGGTGGTCCGGCGCTGACCGGGACACCGGCGACGTGCGCCCCGCCGCCCGCCGTCACGAGCAGCCGGGCACCGGAGTCGGCGAGCAGGTACTCGGTCTCCGGTCCGGTGTAGGCGGTGTTGACCGGCACCACGACGCACCCGGCACGCAACGCTCCCACCGTGGCCAGCACCCAGTCGATGCCGTTGGGCAGCTGCACGGCCACCCGGTCGCCCGCGACCAGCCCCCGTGCCCCGTAGCCGGCGGCCGCCCGGTCGACCAGGGCGTCGAGCTCGGCCCAGCTGACCCGCCGGCTGCCCTCGACCAGCGCGTCGGACCCCGCTCGCTCCACCGCGGCCCGGCGGACGAGTCCGTCGAACGTGCGGGCATCCCCCGCGGGTCCGCGAGCCAGCACCGAAACACCTCCCTGGTCGCGCGCAGCCGAGGACGGCGACGCCGCGTGGACGCAGCGCCCCGATGTTGTCACCATGGTCGTCGGCCCGCAGCGTGCGATCGTGCGGGAGCCCGAGCCGGCCGGCTCGGCGGCGGACGAGGAGGACCCACCGGCATGTCCAGCCCTCGGCCCGTGGCGTCCCGGCCTGTCGCCGGCGCCGCAGAGCGGGTGGCTGCCCGTCCGGTCCCCCGCCCCCGCGCCGATCCGGCGCAGCGCGGCAGCGCCCTCGCCGGCCCGCGTCCGAGATCGGAAGAGCACA
>JAOPWO010000361.1 GCA_025965635.1 Modestobacter sp.
GATGCCGGCCGCTCCCGCAGCCGGGCGCGGCGACGGGGTCGATGCGTCCGGGGTGTCGCGCTGCACCGCGGCCACGGCTGCGACCTCGCGGTCGGCAGCCGGACCGACCGTCAACGCCGCGATCCCGCCGCCGACGGCGACCAGGACGAGCGGCACGAGCACCCGGGCCCGCCAGCGGGAACGGGGCTCGGCGAGGGCCGGGACACCAGCTCCCCACTCGTCGTCGAGCTCGTCGACGTCCTCGACCTCGTCGACCTTGTCGACCTTGTCGACGTCCTCGTCGTCGTCGTCGTCGTCGTCGTCGTCGTCGTCGTCGTCGTCGTCGTCGTCGTCGTCGTCGTCGGGCGCGGCTACCGCCGCCGGGCCGGGCGCCGCCGTCGAGACCGCGGGAGCTGGCTCCAACGCGGGCTCACGCTCCGCTCGGGGCCTGGACCCCGGTGCCGGCTCCGGCTCGGACTCGGGCTGGGACCCGGGCTGCGACTCGGGCTGCGACTCGGGCTGGGCAGTTGCGACGGCAGGTGCCGACACGGGAGCGGCGGTCGGCGCGGCGGGCTCCCCGGCCGCGTCACCCGGTGCGGCGTCGACGAGCTCGTCGTCCGGCGCCAGCCACTCCGGCAGCCAGGCCGCGTCCCAGCCGGGGTCGGCAGCGTCCGGCCCTGGACCGGCCACGAGAGGTGGAGGCGCGAGCTCCCGCGGTCGACCGCTGGCCACGCGCCCTCCTTCCCCGGCGGCCGTCCCGTGGCCCACCGGTGCGGGCCGAGCGTCGGGAGACCGGTCCGGACAGGCCATGCTGCTTCTCCGGGCCGGCTCCGCCACGCCCGCGACACCCGCCAGATCCGCCAACTCGCGACTGCCGCGTCGTCATACTTCGTGGCCGGGGGGATGAGCCGTGGCCGGTGGGATGGGCCGCGGGGGCTAGACGAACCCCCGGCCCCTCCGGGTGACCACGTCGGCGTGCTGCCGCACCCACGCGTGCATGGCGATCCCCGCGGCGACCCCGGCGTTGAGCGACCGGGTCGAGCCGAACTGCGCGATGGAGACGCTCAGCGTGGCCCCCGCCCGCGCATCGGGGGTGAGCCCGGGGCCCTCCTCGCCGAAGAGCAGGATGCAGCGGCGCGGCAGATCGACCGTCTCCAGCGGGAGGGCGCCGGGACCGTTGTCGACCGCCACGACCGCCAGCTCGTCGGCGGCCGCGAAGGCCAGCAGGTCGCCGACCGTCGGGTGGTGCCGGAGGTGCTGGTATCGATCGGTGACCATGGCGCCGCGGCGGTTCCACCGCCGGCGTCCCACGACGTGCACCTCGGCGGCCAGGAACGCGTTGGCCGTCCGGACCACCGTGCCGATGTTGAGGTCGTGGCCGAAGTTCTCGATCGCGACGTGGAACGGGTGCCGTCGCCGGTCGAGGTCGGCGACGATCGCCTCCAGCGTCCAGTAGCGGTACTCGTCGACGACGTTGCGCCGGTCGCCGTCGGCCAGGAGCGCCGGGTCGTAGCGGGCGTCGTCCGGCCACGGACCCGGCCACGGGCCCACGCCGACGGTCTTCCCCCACTCGGTCGGTCCGGCGGCTCCCTCGATCGGCACCCGGGCATGCTGCCACGCCGGTGCAGGGGTCACCGCGCCCGGACCTGTGGGAGCCGGGTAGGCAGGGTGCGTGAGCGACCCGGTCCTGCTGCACCTGACCACACCGGCGGACTGGCGTGCAGCGCTGGCGACCGGCGCGGTGGTCCCGCCCTCGCCGGCCGGCGCCGGTTTCCTCCACCTGTCGACGCCGGACCAGGTGCACCTGCCCGCCGGCCGGCTGTTCGCCGGCCGGCGGGACGTCGTCCTGCTGGTGATCGACCCGGGGCGCCTGCCCGACCCGGTGCGCTTCGAGCCGGATGTGCCCGATGACCCGGGCGGCATGCGGTTCCCGCACCTGCACGGTCCGCTGCCCGCCTGCGCCGTCGTCGCGGTCGTCCCCTGGCGTGCGGGCCGGGCCCCCGAGTTGCCGTCGCCCGGCGACGCGGCCGGACGCGCGCGGGCGCTTGCCGTGTCCCTGCCGTTGCGGCGGGCGGCGGCGGTCGAGGACCTCCGCGTCGGCTTCGTCGTCGCCGACCCGGCATTCCCGCACTCCCGGGAGGACAACCGCGTGCTGGTCACCCGGGCCGCCGATGCCGACGGGGTCGAGGCCACCGTCCGGCAGGTGGCCGCTGAGGCCGGCTGGCCGGCGCCGGCCGCCACCCTCTTCGACCCGGCCTCCGGTCCGGTGGCCGACGAGCTGGCCCGCCGCGGCTGGGACGTGTCACCGGCGGTGGTGATGGCCCGGTGGCTCTCCGCCGGCGTCCCGGGGACCGCGCACACCGGCCCGGTCGCCGACGTCGTGCCGCAGCAGGCGCTGCACGGGCTGTGGGACCGGGCCTGGCGGCGGGAGCTCGGCCCGGTGGGCAGGCCCGGCGGGCTGGCGCTGGACGAGGTGGTCGGCCAACTGGTGGGCCGCGAGCACCGGACCGACCGGGTGGTCCGGGTGGTCGACCTCGCCGTCCGCGACGGCGGGGAGGTGGTGGCCGCCGGCCAGCTCCGCATCGACGGCGCCACCGCGGCGGTCGAGTCGGTGCTCACCGAACCGACCGCCCGGCGTCGCGGGGCGGCCGACGCGGTCCTGCAGCGGGCGCTCCAGCTCGCGGCCGGCGCCGGCTGCGACCTGGTCGTGCTGCGGGCAGCCGCACTGGACTGGCCGCAGCACTGGTACGCCCGGCGGGGCTTCGAGCCGGTGGCCCGCAGCTGGGACGTCGCCCGGCTCTGAGGAGGCCCGATCGTCCTGCCTAGACCGGGGCGACGACCGACAGCAACAGGTAGGCCACGGCCGCGGAGGGCAGCAGCGAGTCCATCCGGTCCATCAGTCCGCCGTGGCCGGGCAGCAGCGCGCCCATGTCCTTGATCCCGAGGTCGCGCTTGATCAGCGACTCGCCCAGGTCGCCGAGTGTCGAGGTGAGGGCGATCGCCACGCCGAACAGCGCGCCGCCCCACCATGGCCCGTGGAAGGTGACGGCGACCAGCAGGGTGCCGATGAGCGCGCACGCGGCCACCGAGCCGGCCAGCCCCTCCCAGGACTTCTTCGGGCTCACGGTCCTGGCGAGCGGGTGCTTGCCGAAGAGCACCCCCGCCGCGAAGCCCCCCACGTCGCTGCAGACCACGGTGGCGACGAAGGTCAGCACCCGGGCGGCGCCGTCGTCCGGGATCAGCAGCAGCGCCGCGAACCCGGCCAGCAGCGGCACGTACAGCGCGACGAAGACCGCGGCCGAGGCGTCCCGCAGGTAGCCGACCGGGCCATCACCCAGCCGCCACAACAGGACGGCGAACACGGTGAGCAGGAAGGCGACCACCAGACCGGTGGGCCCCCGGCTCCACGCCAGCGCGATGATGGCCAGCGAGCCGACCACCAGCGGGGGCAGCGCGGGGCGGTGCCCGCCGTCCTCCAGCGCCCGGCTGAGCTCGACCACACTGATGAGCACTGCGACGACCAGGACCAGCAGGAACGCCGGCCGCCAGATCAGCAGCGACGCGAAGAGCACCACGCCGAGGCCCACGCCGACGCTGACGGCAGCGGCCATGTCCCGCCCGGCGCGGCCGCTGGCCGGCGCCGGCGCGCCGCTGGGGGTCTCGTGCGGCTCCTCGCCGGTCGCCTCG
>JAOPWO010000363.1 GCA_025965635.1 Modestobacter sp.
CAGGCCGGGCCGGGCGGCCCCCACGGCGGTGGGCCCGACGGCGACCAGGCCGGCCCCGCAGGCGCCCGGAAAGGCCCGCCCGCGGGCAGCGCCCCTCGCAGGTCCACCGCCGGGCTGAGCAGCTCGGGACGCAGCCTCCCGCGCGACCGGGCCACCCAGTGCACGAACGCGCCCATGGCGAGGAGGCCGAGCAGCACGGTGCCCCAGTCCAGCAGGGCGTTGCTGCCGGAGGAGGCGTCGACGGCCAGCACCTCGTCGCCGAGCAGGCCGACCAGGACGAAGATCACCATGTTGTTGACCGCGTGCAGGACGATGGCGGCCTCCAGCCCACCGGTCAGCCACACGACGGCGGAGAACGCCAGCCCGATGGCGAACCGGTCGAGGAAGGTGAGGAAGTCCGGGGGGAGGTGCGCCAGGGAGAACAGCGCCGCCGTCAGCACCCCGGAGACGACCGCGCCCGCCGTGGGCCGGCCGATCCACCCGGCGATCGTCTGACTGAGGTAGCCGCGGAACACGTACTCCTCAGCCGCCGCCTGCAGCGGCGTGGTCAGCAGGACCACCAGCAGCACCCACACGAACGACGCGTCCGGCCCGGTGACCTCCACCCCGCTGGTCGCGACCGTGAGCACCACGGTCAGGCCGATCGCGAGGCCCAGGGTGAGCAGCGCCTGCAGCGTGTAGGGGCCCAGCAGCCGCCAGCGCAGCCTGCCCAGCACCGAGGACGACCAGCCGGTGCCCATGCCGTGCGGCACCACCCAGCACAGCCACACGATCGGGATGGCCACGATCAGCGACGCGTTGGTCACCAGCAGCACCAGCGGGTCGGTGAGGTCGTCGAGGGCCAGGTCCGGGGCCACCCCGGTGACCGCGGCGACCACCACCAGCACCAGCACGGCGACCAGGTAGAGCACGGTGAACAGCAGCAGGCCGAGCACCGGCCGCCACCAGGCCCAGTCCCGGGCCCGCATCAGCAGCAGGTAGGGCTGCGGCACGTCGTACGGCGGTGCCCCGGGGGGCGTCGTCGGCCGGACCCGGCCCGCCGGCTGGACGGCGTACGGGTTCCCGGGCCCGGACGCGCCGTACCGCTGCGGCCCGTAGGCCGGCAGGGGCGGCGCTCCGGAGGGCACGAACTGAGGCGCTCCGTAGCGACCGGTGGGCGGCGGGCCGGTGTAGCGGCCCGGGTCGGCGGCGCTGCCCGGCTGTTGCCCCGGAGGTGACCGGTGCCCGGCACCGGCTGCTGCCCCACCCGGCCACGGCTGCCAGCCGGCCTCGCTCATGTCCCGGTCTGCGTCCGCGCGGCCGCCAGCCGCGCCAGCGTCCGCTCTCGGCCCAGCAGCTCCATCGACTCGTACAGCGGCGGGGACACCGTGCGGCCGCTCACCGCGTCCCGCACCGGCCCGAAGGCCTGCCGCGGCTTGCGCCCCAGCTCCTCCACGAGCGCCTGCTTGAGCGCCGCCTCCAGCGCTGGGGTGGTCCAGTCCTCCAGCGCGGTGAGCGACCGGGTCGCGGCGTCGAGGACCTCGGCGGCATCCGCCCCGCCGAGCTGCTTGGCCGCCGCAGCCGGGTCGATCGCCACCTCGTCGGTGAACAGGAAGCCCAGCAGCCCGACGGCGTCGGACAGCACGATCATCCGTTCCTGGGCCAGCGGGGCGATCGCCTCGAGCACCGCCTGCTGCTCCGGCGTGGGCGGGTCCGCGACCAGCCCGGCGGCGGCCAGGAAGGGGACCACCCGGGCGGTGAACTCCGCCACCGGGAGCGCCCGCAGGTGCGTGGAGTTGATCGCCTCGGCCTTCTTCAGGTCGAAGCGGGCGGGGTTGACGCCGACCCGGGTGACGTCGAAGGCCTCGACCAGCTCGGCCATCGAGAACACGTCGCGGTCGTCGGCGATCGACCAGCCCAGCAGGGACAGGTAGTTGGCCAGCCCCTCGGGCAGGAAGCCCCGCTCGGGGTAGACGTCGAAGTTGGCCTGCGGGTCGCGCTTGGACAGCTTCTTGTTGCCCTCCCCCGTCACGTACGGCAGGTGGCCGAACCGCGGGGTGCCGGCGGCGACGCCGATGTCGGTGAGCGCCGCGTAGAGCGCCAGCTGCCGGGGCGTGGAAGGCAGCAGGTCCTCCCCGCGCAGCACGTCGGTGATCTGCATCAGCGCGTCGTCGACCGGGTTGACGAAGGGGTACAGCGGAGCACCGTTGCCCCGCACGAGCACGAAGTCGGGGACCGAGCCGGCCGCGAAGCGCACCTCACCGCGGACCAGGTCGGTCCAGGCCAGGTCCTCCTCCGGCATCCGCAGCCGGAGCACCGGCGAGCGCCCCTCGTCGCGGAAGGCCGCCTTCTGCGCGTCGGTGAGAAAGCGGTCGTGGTTGTCGTACCCCAGCTTGGGGTCCTGCCCGGCCGCCCGGCGGCGGGCGTCGACCTCCTCGTTGCTGGAGAACGACTCGTAGGCGTGGCCGGACTCGAGCAGCTTCGCGGCCACCTCGCGGTAGACGTCGTGCCGCTGCGACTGCCGGTACGGACCGTGCGGGCCGCCGACCTCGGGGCCCTCGTCCCAGTCCAGGCCCAGCCAGCGGAGGCTGTCCAGGAGGTGCCGGTAGGAGGCCTCGGAGTCGCGGGCGGCGTCGGTGTCCTCGATCCGGAAGACGAAGGCGCCGCCGGAGTGGCGGGCGTGCGCCCAGTTGAACAACGCCGTCCGGATGAGCCCGACGTGCACCATGCCGGTCGGCGACGGGCAGAACCGGGTGCGGACGGTGCCGGCCGCGGGCGCTGCGGTCATCGGGTGGCGCCCGCGGTCGACGTCGGGTCGGCGCCGGCCACCGTGTTCGTCAGCG
The DNA here is from genome assembly GCA_025965635.1 of Modestobacter sp. Lineage (GTDB taxonomy): Bacteria > Actinomycetota > Actinomycetes > Mycobacteriales > Geodermatophilaceae > Modestobacter. Next base: position 2,823 of record JAOPWO010000363.1, read on the forward strand.
TGCCCAGGCCCTCGATGGCGCACTCGACCCGCTGGCCGGGGGCGATCGGGCCCACCCCGGCCGGCGTGCCGGTGAGGACGACGTCACCGGGCAGCAGGGTCATGATCCGGGAGATGTGCGAGATCAGCGCCGGCACGCCGAACAGCAACTGGCTGGTGCGGCCGGACTGGCGCAGCTCGCCGTCCACCCGGCAGGTGATCTCCAGGTCCGCGGGGTCCTTGCCCAGCCCCCGCAGGTCGGTCTCGATCCACGGGCCGAGCGGGCAGAAGGAGTCGAAGCCCTTCGCCCGGGTCCACTGGCCGTCCCTGCGCTGCATGTCGCGCTCGGAGACGTCGTTGCCGATCGTGTAGCCGAAGACGCTGTCCAGCGCCTGCTCCGGGGTGACCTGCCGGGCGCCGCGGGCACCGATGACGACGGCGAGCTCGACCTCGTGGTGCACGTCGGTGCTGCCCGCCGGGATGCGGATGGCGTCGCCGGGCCCGATCACCGACGTGGACGGCTTGAGGAAGACCAGCGGTTCCTCCGGGGCGTGCCCGGTCTTCATCTCGGCGATGTGGTCGGCGTAGTTCTTGCCGATGCCGACGACCTTGCTGGGCAGGATGGGCGAGAGCAGCCGGACGTCGGCGGCGGCGAACCGCTGGCCGGTGAAGGAGATCTGACCGAACGGGTGGCCCTCGATCTGGGCCACCTGGCCGTCTCCGTCGAGGACCCCGAAGGACATGCCGGCTGGGTGGGCGAAGCGGACGATGCGCACATCCGAAGGCTAGCCGCGCTCGCCGTTCGAGCCGAGGTCGGCCGGACGTGCCGCCGCCCGGGCAGACCCCGGAGGGGATCCTCCTCCCCACCCTGCTGTCCCAGCCGGTGCCCGGCCCGATCCGGGGTGGGCGGCGGCTGCACCTGGACCTCGACGCCACCGACCGGGACCAGGAGACCGAGCTGGCCTAGCTGCTCACCCCTGGGCGCCGTCCCCGCCGACGTCGGGCAGGCCGGTTCGGAGGGCTGTCGCGTGCTCGCCGACCCGGAGGGCGACGAGTTCTGCCGGCCGTCCAGCCGGGTCGCGCCGCTGTGGGCCTCCGGGTCAGCCGGCGACGTGCTGCTCCGGGGCGACCTCGACGTCCAGCAACAGCGGCCCCGTCATCCCGGGCAGCTGCGGCACCACCTCGTCGAGCACCGCGACGAGCTCGGCGTGGCTGGTGATCCGCCGGGCCGGGCAGCCGAACGCCGTCGCCAGCGCGGACACGTGCACCTCGCCGAAGCCCGGCCAGGGCGCCTTGCCGCCGCCGTGTGCCTCGGCGAGCCGGTCCATGATCGCGTAGCCGCCGTTGGCCAGCACGACGAACAGCGTCCCGACGCCGTACGTGGCCGCCGTCCACAGCGATTGGACGGCGTACATCGACGAGCCGTCGCCGAGCACAGCGACCACCGGCCGCTGCGGCTGCGCCATCCGGACGCCGACGGCGGCCGGCATCCCGAAGCCGAGCCCACCCATCGCCGCGGACAGGTAGCCCAGCGGCCGGCGGGCCGGGACCATGGCCTCCAGCAGCTGCCGCGACGAGGGGCTCTCCTCCACGATCACGGTGTCCGGCGCCAGCCGCTCGGCCAGCAGCGCGAACACGTGCGGCGCCCGCAGCGGCTCGCCGGCCGCCGGCGGCGGGACCGTCGGCACCG
>JAOPWO010000444.1 GCA_025965635.1 Modestobacter sp.
CGGCGCCCAGCGCGGGGACCAACGCCTCGGCGAGCGCGCCGGCCAGCTGAGGATCGGCGGCGGCGGACACCGTGGCGGCCATCCGCGCGGTGTCCCAGCGCAGCACCGACAGCGACTCGGCCAGCCAGGACACCGCCGAGCCGACCGTCGACAGCAGGTCGGTGAGCGTGGGCCACTCGGCGTGCCAGGTGCCCGCGCCCCGCTCGTGCTCCTGTTCCATGGCGGCCAGCAGGGTGGCGACCAGCCCGGGGGCGCGGCGGGCACAGGCCCGGGCGGAGACGGCGGCCACCGGGTTGTTCTTGTGCGGCATGGCCGAGGAACCACCCCGGCCCGGCGCCACCTCGGCGACCTCGGCCACCTCGGTCTGGGCCAGCAGCACGACGTCCAGCGCGATGGTGGCGACCACCCCGGCGGCGGCGCCCAGCAGCCCGGCCAGGTCGGCGATCGGCAGCCGGACGGTGAACCAGGGCACGTCGGTGGTGGCCAGGCCCAGCTCGGCGGCGAACTCCCGGCGCAGGTCCACCCCCGACCCCGCGCTCGCCGCCAGGGTGCCGACGGCGCCGCCGTACTGCACCGGCAGGGTCGCTGTGACGGCGGCCAGCCGGGCCCGGACGCCGTCCAGGCCGGCCAGCCAGGTGGCCACCTTGAGCCCGACGGTCACCGGCAGCGCCTGCTGCATCAGCGTGCGGCCCATGAGCACGTCGTCGCGGTGGTCCACCGCCAGCACGGCGCAGGACGCGGCTGCCGTGGCGAGGTCGGCGTCCAGCAGCGCCAGGGCGCGCCGGGACAGCAGCATCGCCGCGGTGTCGACGACGTCCTGGCTGGTGGCGCCCACGTGCACCGCGCGGGCGGCGTGCGGCCCGACCGCGTCCTGCAGCGCACGCACCAGCGGCGGCACCGGGTTGCCCGCGTCGGCGGCCTTCCGGTACACCGCGGGGAGGTCCAGCTGAGCCGGCTGGGCGCAGGCCTCCGTCACCGCAGCGGCCGCGGTCTCCGCGACGAGACCGACCCGCGCCGCGGCCCGGGCCAGCCCGGCCTCGGCGTCCAACAGGGCGTGCAGCCAGGCGTCGCCCCCCACCGCCCCGGCCACCGGCCCGCGGGCGAACGTGCCGCCCAGGAGGTCACTCACAGGGCGAAGAAGACGGTCTCGTCCTCGCCCTGGAGGTTGAAGTCGAGCACGTACCCGTCGGCGCTGGGCTGGGCGATCAGCGTCCGGCGGGACGCCTCGTCCGGCAGGCTCTGCAGCACGGCGTCTTCCGCGTTGGCCTCTGCCTCGTCACCGAAGTAGATCCGGGTGACGATCCGGTCGAGCAGGCCCCGGGCGAACAGCGAGACGTCGACGTGCGGCGCCTGCAACCCGCCCCGGCCGTCGGGCACCCGGCCCGGCTTGAGCGTGAGGACCCCGTACTCGCCGGGCGGCTCGACGGTGTGCGAGCGGCCGAAGCCGCGGAACCCGGGGAACCGGCGCTCGCCCCGGGGGGCGTCGGGGTGGTCGAACCCGCCGTCGGGGTCGGCCTGCCACGTCTCGATCATCGCGTCGGGGACGACGTCCCCGTTGCCGTCGAACACCCGGCCGCGCAGCCAGACGGCGCCCTCGGTCCCCTCGGCGACGGCGTAGGGCCCATCGGCCCAGGTGAGGCCGATCGCCAGGTACGGGCCCACGGTCGCGCTCGGGGTCAGCCCCAGCCGGACGGGCTCGTCGAGGAAGCCCGAGCCGCGCCGCGGGATGCCCTCGCGCCGGTCGTTGGTCTCGTCGGCGTCCAGCACCTGCCGGGAGAAGTGTCTCGTCGTCACGCCACGTCTCCGTCGTCGTCGGTCTCGAACGGGGTCTGGTCCCTGCCGCGCAGCACGATGTCCCACGAGAAGGCCAGCGCCCAGTTGTCCTGGGTGCGGTCGAGGTCGAACGTGCTGATCGCGCGGTGCCGCGCCGACACCGGGATGGCGTTGTAGATGGGGTCCTGCTCGAACAGCGGGTCGCCCGGGAAGTACATCTGGGTGACCAGTCGCTGGGTGAACGCCGAGCCGAACAGGCTGAAGTGGATGTGCGCCGGACGCCAGGCGTTGTGGTGGTTGCCCCACGGGTAGGCGCCGGGCTTGACGGTGGTGAACTCGTAGCGGCCCAGGTCGTCGGTCATCACCCGGCCGAGGCCGTCGAAGTGCGGGTCGAGCGGCGCCGGCCAGTTGTCGCCCACGTGCCGGTAGCGGCCGGCGGCGTTCGCCTGCCAGATCTCCACCAGCGCGTCGGGCACGGGCCGGCCGTCGCTGTCCAGCACCCGCCCGAAGACGATGATCCGCTGACCCTGCGCCTCGCCACCGCTCCGCAGCGTGAGGTCCGCATCGGTTGCAGTGACCCGGTCCTCACCGAGCACCGGGCCGGTCACCTCGGTGAGCCGCTGCGGCAGGTCGACGGGCGCGCGCAGCGGGGCACGCAGGGCGGTGCTGCGGTAGCCGGCGTGGCCGACCGGCGTCCGCCGACCCTCCGCTTCGGGCAGGTAGCGCGGCAGGATCAGCGCGCCGTCCGACGGCGGTCGCGTCTCCCGCGATGTGGTCCCGGTCATGCCGTGGAAGGTACGACCCGGGGGCTACCCTGCGACAGCTGAGGCTTCCACTGAACAGAAGGCGGTGCCGAGTGGCCGGTGGCGCCGCGTCCCCCGGGCGGTCGGTGACCTCCCGCGCGCTGGGCGTCCTGGACGCCTTCGACGGTGCCCATCCCCGGCTGACGCTGTCCGAGGTCGCCGAGCGCTCCGGTACCCCGCTCACCACCACCCACCGGCTGCTCGCCGACCTGGTCGCCTGGGGGGCGCTGGCCCGCCGTCCCGACGGCCGCTACGAGATCGGCCGCAAGCTCTGGGACCTGGGGCTGCTCGCGCCCGTGCAGCTGGAGCTGCGCCAGGTCGCCACCCCCTTCCTGCTGGACGTGCACACCGCCACCCGGGACACGGTGCACCTGGCGGTCCGGGAAGGCCTCCGGGCGCTCTACGTGGAGCGGATCTCCGGCCGCGAGTCGGTGCCGGTGGTCAGCCAGGTGGGCAGCCGGCTGCCCCTGCACGCGACCGGTGTGGGGAAGGTCCTCCTGGCTGCGGCACCTGACGACGTCCTGGAGCAGGCCCTGCGCAGCCTCACCCGGGAGACCCGGCACAGCGTGGTGGACCCGCGGGTGCTGTCCCGGGAGCTGGCCGACGTCCGGCGGCGCGGTGCGGCCCGCACCAACGAGGAGATGTCCCTGGGCGCCGCGTCGGTGGCCGTGCCGGTGACGGTCGAGCGGCCGAGCGGCGCGCTGGTGGCCGCCGCCCTCGGGATCGTCGTCCCGGTGCACCGCCGGGACACCGCGCGCCTGGTCCCGGTCCTGCAGGTGGCCGCGCGCGGCATCGGCCGGGCACTGGCGGGGACGGCGGAGTTCCGCTGACGCACCCTCCGGCGCCGTCCCGCGCGATTCCGGCCAGCGGAAGGAAGTTCTCGCCACCCCGGGAGCCCCGGGCGACACTCGCCCGATGCGTACTCAGGTGGGGATCATCGGTGCCGGACCTGCCGGACTGCTGCTCTCGCGGCTGCTGCACCTCCAGGGCATCGACACGGTCGTCCTGGAGAACCGGTCCCGCGACTACGTGGAGGCCCGCGTCCGCGCCGGCATCCTCGAGCAGCACACCGTGCAGACCCTGCGCGACGCCGGCGTCGGCGACCGGCTCGAGCGCGAGGGCCTCCCGCACGACGGGATCTACCTGCAGCACCCGGGCACGCGGCACCACCTGGACTTCGAGGAGCTGTGCGGCCGCAAGGTGTGGGTCTACGGGCAGACGGAGGTCACCAAGGACCTGATCGCCGCCCAGCTGCACGACGGTCCGCCGCTGCTGTTCAGCGTCTCCGACGTCATGCCCGAGGACGTCGACGGCGACTCGCCGCGGATCCGGTTCACCGACGCGGACGGCGTGGCCCAGGTGCTCGAGTGCGACGTCATCGCCGGGACCGACGGCTTCCACGGGGTGTCGCGCCCGCTCGTGACCGCGGGCACGGACGGCCGGCTCTGGGAGCGCGTCTACCCGTTCGCGTGGCTGGGCATCCTGGCCGACGTGGCGCCGTCCACCGACGAGCTGGTCTACGCATGGCACCCCGACGGCTTCGCGCTGCTGTCGATGCGCTCGCCGTCGGTGTCCCGGCTCTACGTGCAGGTCGACCCCACGGAGAAGATCGAGGACTGGTCCGACGACCGGATCTGGGAGGCGCTGGCCACCCGGCTGGGGACCGACGGCTGGTCGCTGCAGACCGGGCCGGTGACCGAGAAGTCCATCCTGCCGATGCGCTCGTTCGTCAGCGCGCCGATGCGCCGGGGACGGCTGTTCCTCGCTGGGGACGCCGCGCACATCGTGCCGCCGACCGGGGCCAAGGGACTCAACCTGGCCGTCGCCGACGTCACGCTGCTCTCCGAGGCGCTCGTCCGGTTGCTGGGCGACGGGCAGAGCGACCTGGTGGACAGCTACTCCGATCGCGCACTGGCGCGGGTCTGGCGGTGCACGCACTTCTCGTGGTGGATGACGTCGATGCTGCACCGGCACGGCGACGACTTCGACGCCGAGCTGCAGCTGTCCCAGCTCCGTCGGGTGTGCTCGTCCGAGGCCGCCGCCCGGGAGCTGGCAGAGAACTACACCGGCCTGCCGATCGATCGGTGACCCGGACGGGTTGATCACTTATCGCCCACAGCGTCCAGTAGGAGACTCGCCCTACCGCAGTCAACTGGCAGACTTCCCCCACTGAAGCGCAAATCTTGGGTAGTTCTGCCCGCCGTGCGTCACTGCCACGAACCGGTCCGCACCACTAACTTCCAAGTCATGTTGTCGACACTCCTGATCATCGCCGGCGTGGTCGTGGGGCTGTTCGTGCTCCTCGCCCTGATCGTGAGCCTGAGCTCCCGGCCCACGGTGAAGCGCGGCACCACCACGGCCACCCGCACGCCGTCCTGGGTGGTCGACGTGGGGCGGGAGCACCCCGACGCCTGGTCGCCGCTGTCCACCACCAGCACGCACATCCGCGCCGTGCGCTGACGGGGGATCCTCCTGCGCCCGCGGTCGAGGGGCGGGTGAGGACCGTGCGCACTCCGTCCCGCTGTGGGCCACGCCGGTCGCGCCGCTGCCGGGCCGACCCCATCACCACCCGCACCTGGACGACGTCCCCGTCACCACGCGAGGCGGGCTGCGCGCTGACGGCAGCACGCTGCCCCCGCTGGTGCCCCCGCTGGTGCCCGTCGACGAGCTCCCCCGCCGGCCCGACGCCCGGAGCACGGACGGCCTCGTCGACCTGGCCCGCACCCGTGTCCGAGGAGCACCGTGGTGCCGGCGGGCACGCCGCCTTCGCGTCGTGCCGCTGGAACGGACGGGGGCGCACGAGGTGCCGTCCGGTTCCCGGCCTCAGCCGCCGGTCATCAGTTCCGCGGCCCGTTCACCGATCATGACCGCGGTGGCGGCGGGACCCCGCGAGGTCACCCGGGGCATCACCGAGGTGTCCACCACGCGCAGCCCCGCCACCCCGCGCACGCGCAGGTGCTGGTCCACGACCGCCCCCGGGTCCCCGTCGGGACCCATCCTGGCGGTGCCGGCGAGGTGGATGGCGGTGGCCAGGTGCCGGCGGGCCCAGCGGTCCAGTTCCCGGTCGTCGACCAGCACGTCGTCGGGCAGGCCGGTGCGTTCGGCGACCAGCGGCGCGAACGACGGCGTGCGCAGCAGCTCGGCGGCGAGCCGCACCACTTCGCGCATCCGGCGGCGGTCGGCCTCCACCGACAGGTAGCGGTACTCCAGCCGTGGCTGGACGAGCGGATCGGCGCTGGTCAGCGTCAGCTCACCGCGGCTGTCCTCCTGCTGCAGGGCGACGGCCAGGTACAGGTCGTCGCGTCGCCGGGCCTGGTCCAGCAGCCGGTGCAGGGATGCCCCGCGCAGCGCCCGGAGGGTCGCCGCCGGCCGGCGCAGCCCCTCTACCAGCCCACCGAGCGCGGACCCCGCCGACCGGTCCAGCAGCACGGCACTGAACGGCTTGAGCCACGGCATCACCTCCAGGTCGCCGTGCGCCGCCGATCCCTCGGCCGTCGTGTTCAGTGCGGTGGCCAGCGGCGCCATGCCCCGGGGGGTGGGCAGCCGGCGGCGGGGTTGCCACGTGACGTAGAGGTCCGGGTGGTCGCTGAACTCGGCGCCGACGCCTGGGAGGTCGACGAGCACCGGCACCCCGGCCGCCCGCAGCTGCCCGGCCGGCCCGATGCCCGACAGCAGCAGCAGGTGCGGCGAGCCGACCGCGCCGGCCGCGAGCACCACCTCGTCGGCCCGGACGACGCCCGCCACGGTCTGCACGCCGACCGCCCGCCCCTGCTCGACGACCACCCGGGTGACCCGGGTGTCCCCGCGCACCGTCAGCCCGGGCAGCCCCCGGCGGGGCGACAGGTAGGCCATCGCGCTGTTCACCCGCACCCCGTCGCGGACGTTGACCGGGATCGGGCCGTGCCCGGGTGCCGCGTCACCGTTCTTGTCCGGTTCGGCCGGGAAGCCGAGTTCGGTGCAGGCTCCGGCGAAGGCGTCGACCACGGGGTGGTCGGGCACCGGCCGGGTGACCGGGACCGGCCCGTCGGCCCCGTGTCCGGGCCGGCTGCCGAACTGCGCATCGGCCTCCGACCGCCGGAACGCCGGGAGCACCTGCTCGTAGGACCACCGGTCGTTGCCGTCCGCGGCCCAGCCGTCGAAGTCGGCGCGGGTGCCCCGGATGAAGTACGTGCCGTTGATGGCGCTCGACCCCCCGGCGCCGCGGCCACGGACCACCGGGTACCGCACGTCCTCGGTGAGCTGGCCGGTGTAGGTCCAGTTGGCCGGGTGCCCGGGGACGGCCGCGCCCAGGGTGGCAGCGTCGCGCAGCACGGCCGGGAAGTCCTCCGGCGCCCGGTGGTCGGCGCCGGCCTCCAGGACCAGCACACGCCGGCCGGCGTCGACCAGCCGGGCGGCCAGGGCGCACCCCGCGGAACCCGCGCCCACCACGACGACGTCCCAGTGCTCGCCGGTGGCCACGGCCCCGACGCTAGGCGACCCTCAGGCGAGCGCGAACACCCCGGCGGCTCCCGGGACCACGCGCTGCTCGGCCACCAGCTTGTCCAGGGTCGCCCGCGTCGACTGGGCCGCGGCCGGCCAGACCTCCCGGGGCACCGCCGCGTACACCACGGCCACCATCCCCTCGACCGTCCGCGGGCTGTCGGCGAGGAGCTCCAGCAGCTGGGTCTCCCGGTGCGCCCGGTGGGCGAGGTAGAACTCGAGCACCGCCTGCGGGTCCTCGGTGAGCTCGGGCCCGTGGCCGCAGTACAGCGCGGAGGGCCCGAGATCGTGCACCCGGCGCAGCGACGACAGGTAGGCGAGCACGTCGCCCTCGGGATGGGTCACCACCGAGGTACCCCGGCCCAGCACGTGGTCGCCGACCAGCACGGCGCCCGACTCCAGCCGGAACGCGAGGTGGTCGGCGGTGTGCCCCGGGGTGGCGACCACGCCCAGCG
>JAOPWO010000218.1 GCA_025965635.1 Modestobacter sp.
TATATCGGTGGGGCGGGTGGGGCTCGAACCCACGACCCAGGGATTATGAGTCCCATGCTCTGACCAGCTGAGCTACCGCCCCGACGTGCCCGCACAGCGTGCCATGCGACGTCTCGGAGCGAGCTGACGGCACGGTCGGCGGGACGTGGGAGCGGGCTCGAGCAGCCGTTGCTCTCGGCAACCGGACGGGTGAACGGGCACCCCTGCGGCCGTCCCCCAACGGGTGAAACTCAGCCCGCAGGTGCCGAATGCTCACCCTGCGTCTTGACCGGTCCTCACGTGTCCGGACACGTTGTGTCCCGGCCGACCAGCAGACGGACCCGACGGACACGTCGGACCGGCGTGCTGCCGGCATCCGACAGCGATGTCACGGCTCCGGGAGACGGCGATGAACCAGAAGAACTCTGCGCGCAGCAGTGCGCGGCGGAAGGCCGGGTCGGCCGCCATGGCCGGCCTCATGGCGGTCGGCGTTCTGGCGTTCGCCGTGGCCGCCCCGGGCACAGCGACCGCGGACACCCGCCCGGACGCCGGCACCCCGGCCACCGTCTCCGCCGACGCCCTGGGCACCGTGCAGGTGAACGGCGTCGTCTGGTCGATGGTCACCGTCGGGAACACCGTCTACGCGACCGGCAGCTTCACCAACGCCCGCCCGGCCGGCGCCCCCGCAGGCAGCCAGACCACGGCCCGCGCGAACCTGGTCGCCTTCGACATCCGCACCGGCGCGCTGAACACCAGCTTCAACCACAAGCTCAACGGGCAGGGCCGCACGATCACCGCCTCGCCCGACGGCAAGCGCGTCTACGTCGGCGGTGACTTCACCACCGTGGACGGCGTCGCCCGCGGGCACATCGCCGCCTTCGACGTCTCCACCGGCGCCCTGGTCGCCGGGTTCGCTCCCAAGTCCAACGGCGCCGTCTACTCGCTGATGGCCACGAACAGCCTGGTCTACGCCGGTGGCAACTTCACCAACGCCGGGGGGCAGACGCGCACCCGGCTGGCTGCCTTCAACGCCTCCAACGGCGCGGTGACCGCTTGGGCACCCACCGCCAACAACACCGTCCGCGGCATGGTGCTCGACCCCACCGGCGCCCGCGTCGTCCTCGGCGGTCAGTTCTCCGCGGTGAACGGGGCGCCGGCCATCGCACTGGCCTCGGTGAACCTGTCCGGCACGGACATGAAGACCTGGGACTACGGCATCACCAACGCCGGTGACGCCGGCGGTGTCTACAGCCTCAAGACCGACGGCAAGCACGCCTACGCCAACCTCTACGGCTTCCAGGTCGGCAACATCGAGGGCACCGTCGCGATCGACCCGACCACCCTCGGGCTGGTCTGGATGAACGACTGCCACGGCGACCCGTACGACACGTTCACCGTCGGCGGCATCGTCTACCAGGCGGGCCACGCCCACGACTGCGAGACGTCCGGCTACTTCCCGGACTCCAGCCGTGACCAGATCTGGAAGCGTGCCCTGGCCATGACCGTCGCCCCCAGCGGCGTCCTCGAGGCCACCACCGAGGTGCCGCGCTACGGCTCGTGGGAGGGCCGTCCCCACCCGGCGCTCCTCGACTGGTTCCCGACCTTCAACACCGGCACCGTCACCGGGCAGTACCAGGGCCCCTGGGCGGTGACCGGCAACAGCCAGTACCTCGTCTACGGCGGCGAGTTCACCTCGACCAACGGTGGCGCGCAGCAGAGCCTCGTCCGCTTCGCCAACCCGGCCATCGCACCGAACAAGCGCGGCCCGGAGCTGACCTCCGCCGAGATGCGGCCCAACGCCAGCTCCACCGTGGCCGGCAAGGTGACCGTCCGCTGGCGCTCCTCGTGGGACATGGACAACGAGACGCTGACCTATCGGGTCTTCCGCGGCACCGAGACCACCCCGGTCCACACGGTCACGGCCAAGTCCACCTGGTGGGACCGGCCCCCGCTCGACTTCACCGACACCCGGCCGGGCGGCGCCACCGGTACCTACCGCGTGGAGGTGAGCGACCCCTTCGGCAACAAGGTGACCAGCGCCGCCTCCGGCTCGGTCACCGTCGCCACCGCCACCGCCACCAGTGCTTACGCCGAGCAGGTCCTGACCGACGGTCCGTCGCAGTACTGGCGGCTCGGCGAGACCGCCGGCACCACCGCCTACGACCACGTCGCCTTGGACAACCTCACCGAGGGCACCGGCATCACCCGGGGCACCGCCGGTGCGGTCAGTGGTGACACCGCGATCACCGCGAACGGCTCCGCCGCCGGCCGGGCGGCGACCGCCACCACGCTGTCGACCCCCGCCGACGCGTTCACCGTCGAGGCCTGGGTGCGCACCACGTCCACCGCCGGCGGCGTCGTGGCCCAGTACGGCGAGGCGCTCACCGCGGCCCACCTGGCCGACACCGACCGGGCGCTGTACGTCGACTCGGCCGGCCGGGTGTCCTTCGGCCTCTCCGGACGCGGCGCCGACCGGGTGACCCGCTTCACGACCGTGCGCAGCGGTGCTCCGGTCAACGACGGCAGGTGGCACCACCTGGTCGCCACCGTCGGCGCAGGCGGCACCACGCTCTACGTCGACGGCGCGCAGGTCGCCGCCAACGCGGCGTTGACCCGGGCCAACACCCGCGTCGGCCCGGCCTACTGGATGGTGGGCAGCGGCACGGTGGCCTCTGCGGCCACGGCGACGACCCCGGCCCTCAGCCTGCCGGACACCCCGTCGAGCGCGTCGCTGGCCGGGGCGATCGACGAGGTCGCCCTCTACCCGGCCGCCCTGACCGCCGGGCAGGTCGCGGCGCACCACGCCGCGGCCACCGGGGTGCCGATGCCGACGACGCCGCCGAACCCGCCGGCCAACGTCGCCCCCACGGCCGCCTTCACGGCGACGCCGAGTGGGCTGGCCGTGGCCGTGGACGGCTCGGCCTCCGCCGACAGCGACGGCTCGGTGGCCGGGCACTCCTGGAGCTGGGGCGACGGCGCGCCCGCCGGCTCCGGGGCGACGGCGACGCACACCTACGCCGCGGCCGGTACGTACCAGGTGACGCTGACGGTGACCGATGACGACGGGGCCACCACCACGGCGCAGCGGTCCGTGACCGTGTCGGCGCCGCCGGTGGAGCAGCCCCCGGCCGACCCCGACGTGCTCGCCAGTGACTCGTTCGGCCGGACCACCACCGGCGGCCTGGGCTCAGCCGACGTCGGCGGTGCCTGGACGGTGACCGCTGGTGCGGCGCGGCAGTCGGTGAAGGCAGGGGTGGCCGAGCTGGCGCTGCCCGCCGCGGGCAACAACACCGGCTCGTACCTCGCCGGGGTGTCCTCGACCAGCACTGACGTGCAGACGTCGTTCGCGCTGAGCGCGATGCCCAACGGCAACGGCACCTACGTCTACGTGAGCGGGCGCCGGGTGAGCGCGGGCAACGAGTACCGGGCCCGGGTCCGCGTCCAGGCCGACGGCCGGGTCGCCCTCACGCTGTCCCGCCTGGCCGGTGGCACGGAGACCTACCCGGGCGGCGAGATCGTCGTCCCGAACCTCACCTACACGGCCGGCAGCACGCTGAACGTCCGGGTGCAGACCACAGGGACCGGCACCACCCGGATCGCGGTCACGGTGTGGACGGGGAACACCGAGCCGGCTGCCGCGCAGCTGATCCGGACCGACACGACCGCTGGACTGCAGAAGGTCGGCGGTGTGGGCCTCGCGGCCTACCGGCCGACCGGGGTCACCACCGCCAACGCCGTCCGGTTCGGCACCGTCACCGTCCGGACCGGCGCGTGAGCCGCCCGGCCGGACCCCGGCTGAGCCGCTCCCTGCTGCTCCGCCGGGGGGTTCCGGTGCTCGTGGCGGCGCTGCTCGCCGCCGTGCTGGTCCTGGTGTTCGACCCGGACGGCGACGACGGCCGGCCCGTCGTCACCGCGGCACCGACGACCGCGGCAGCACCGGCCACTCCACCGGCCGAGCCGGCTCCGACGGACCCCGAGGCGACGCCGACCCCGGGCGCCGAGGCCG
>JAOPWO010000225.1 GCA_025965635.1 Modestobacter sp.
GCCAATTCGCGCTCCACCTGGGCGAGGGGCAGGACGTCGGCGTCCGTGTGGTGCAGGTCGAACAGGCTGATCGTGTGGCTGAGCGGGCTCCGGTCGAACACCGCCTCCTCGACGACGACCACGTGGAACCCGTGGGAGTAGGCGTCGACGGCGGTGGCGCGGACGCAACCGCTCGTGGTCTCACCGCAGAGCACCAGGGTGTCGACGCCGAGGCCGGTCAGCCGCTCGGCCAGGTCGGTCCCGAAGAAGACGCTCGCCCGGCGCTTCGGCACCACGGCTTCACCGGGACGGGGCCCGAAGGCCGGGTCCAGGGCGAGGTCGAGCGCGTCCTGCGGCGAGGGGGGGCGGTGCGTGGCCCGGGAGATCTCGGGGTCCTGGCTGCTGAAGAGCACCGGGACATCGGATCTGCGGGCGAGGTCGAGCAGGCGGGCGATCGGTTCGCGGGCGGCCCACGCGTAGGGGCCGCAGCTGCGCGGGTTGAGCGCGACCGCCTCGGGCAGGGACATCGGCCCGTCGGGGAAGACCCCGCTGAACAGGTCCACGGCCAGCACCGCCGGCCGGCCGACGATCCTCGTCGTCCGCCGGTAGGACCGGTAGACGTCGAGCGTCTCCGGGGGGACGACGTCGCGCCAGCAGTGGTCCTCGAAGGGATCGACGTGCTCGTTCGGCGACGACATGGGCGGTGGCCTCCAGGGGCTGTGGCTACGGGGGAGAACGCCCGGGGTTGCGGGCAGGTGGTGCGCGGGCGCCCGGGCCGTCGGCCCAGGCGCCCGCCTCACGGGTCGCTCAGAAGGAGTCCTTCACGACCTCGGTGAACTCCGGGGAGGCGTCGAGGACCGAGGCGACGAGCGCCTCGTACTCCTCACCGCTGAGGACGTCGAGCGGCCGCTGCTGCCCGTCCAACTGGGCGTTGAGCTCCTGGTTCCCGGTGGCGCACTCGAACGCCGTCCGCAGCTCGGTCAGCCGCTCCTCGGGGAGGCCGGGGGGCGCCACGATCCCGCGGCCCAGGGTCTCGAGGGCCACCAGGCTCTCCAGCAGCCCCTTCCCCTCCTCGGTGCCCGGCTCGAACTCGGTCACGAGCGGGGTGTCCGGGAGCAGTTCGACCGGCTCGTCGGTGGCCACCACGACCGCCCGGACCTCACCGTTGGTGACCGCGCCCAGGGTGCTGTCCCAGGTGCTGGCGTGCGCGTCCGCGCTGCCGCTGACGACGGCCAGCCGGGCCTCCCCGGAACCGCCGAAGCCGGTGATGACCTCGAGGGGGAAGCCGTAGATGGCCGACAGGACGCTGGCCGCGATGTACTCGTTGCTGCCGGGCCCGGTGGCGGCGAAGCGGACAGGGCTCTCCGCGTCGATCACGTCCTGGAAGGACTGGAACCCGCCGTCGACGGCCACGGAGACCGTGTCGGCAGCCGTGGCCAGCCGGCCCACGACGGAGAACTCGGCCATGTCGAACTGGGCGCCCTGGGCGCTGGCCAGCTGGGCGCTGGTGGCCCCGACCGAGTTCAGGATCTGGATCCGGCGGTCGTCGGGACCGGCGGCCGCGGTGGCGTTGGTGGCCAGCAGGCTGCCGGCGCCGGGCTCGTTGCGGACGACGACCTCCGCGCCGAGGCACTCGCCGAGGTAGGGCGCCAGCGCGCGGGCGTAGACGTCGTACCCGCCGCCCGGGTCGTAGGGGACGACCAGGTCGACGTTCTCGCCCTCGTAGTACTTCGACGCCTGGTCGGCGGTACCGTCGCCGCCACCGTTCTGGCCGCAGGCGGCGAGAGCGGTGACGAGCAGGGCGGCCCCGCCGCTGCGCCGCAGGGAGGTCAACCTTCGGTGGCTCATGGGCGTGCTCCTCGAACTCGGGATGGCGGCGGTGGGATGGTGCGGTCGGTCGGTCGGTGGGGCGGGAGGCCTCACAGGAACAGGCCTGGAGGCACCTGCAACCGCAGGGCCACCTCGAAGGCCAGGTAGAGCACGGCACCGGTGACCACGGCGTAGATCACGCTGAACGTCCAGGACCGGTGGGCGGAGAACCGGAGATAGGTCAGGGCGAACAGGGGCGCGGTCACGAAGAGCCCCAGGACGTAGAGCCCCACGAAGAACGCCGCGATCCAGCCCAGCGCAGCGGCCCAGGCCCGTCCACCGGCGTGCGCGAAGATGTACTCGACGTCCAGGTCGGCCTCGTCGTCGGCCTCCACGGTCCCGGTCGGCTCGGCAGCCCCGTCCGCCCGCCACCGGACGAGCAGCAGGACGACGTGCAGGACGGCGAGCGCCAGCCCCAGGCCGGTGACCATGCGGGGGAACAGCCCCGCGCGGACCGACCACTCGTTCGCGGCCAGGAAGGCCGTGGCGAAGAGCGCGACCAGGCCCAGGCTCAGGACGAGGTCGACGGCGGGGGGGCGGGTGGCGGTGCCGGTGGGGGTGTCGGTCGTCTTCACGAGTGCACGTCCTCGTCCACGGTGGTGGTGGTGGTGGCGGTCGTGGCCCGGGTCTGGCGCCGCCGGCGGAGCGCCGGCACCACGAAGACCAGCAGGAGGAGGACGACCAGGCCGATCACCGTGGGTCGCAGGAGCCAGTCCCAGCCGAACAGCGAGTACGACAGGAACAGGTAGCGCTCGGCGATGGCACCGAGGACGACCGCGAGCAGGAACGGCACGCGGGGCCAGTCCCAGCGGATGCAGGCCACGCCGATGGCGGCGGCCGCCAGCATGACCAGCACGTCGGCGAAGGAGTTGCTGGAGCTGTAGGCGCCCAGGCCCAGCAGGAGGAGCAGGAAGGGCACCAGCAGCGGACCGGAGATGAAGGTCAGCCGGATCAGGGGCCGCAGCAGCGCGAAGGCGGCTGCGACGGCGACGAAGTTCGCCAGGACGACGATCCAGACCATGGAGAAGGTGACGTCCAGCTCCGTGGTCAGCATCTCCGGGCCCGGGTCCAGGCCGGCGATCAGGAAGGCGCTGAGGAGCACGGCCGTGGCGGCCCCGCCCGGGATGCCGAAGGCGACGGTCGGGACGAGCGACCCGCCGTCCTTGGCGTTGTTCACCGCGCCGCTCGCGATCACCCCGTCGATCGCGCCCTTGCCGAACAGCTGGGGGTTCTTGGAGGCCTGGCGCGCCTGCCCGTAGGCGATGAACTGGGCGACCGAGCCACCCAGGCCGGGAACCATGCCGATCGTCGAGCCGATGGCACTGGACCGCAGCACGACCGGCCAGTGGCGCAGGGTGTCCCTGATGCCTTGGCCGACGCCGGTGATGCGCTTGGGCACATCGCCCGAGGTCCCGGCGATGCTGTTGCGGCTGAGCATCAGCTGGAGGACCTCCGCGCCGCCGAAGAGCCCGACGACCAGGGGGACCAGCGGGATGCCGTCCCAGAGGTACAGCTGGTCCATCGTGTAGCGCGGGATGCCCTCCTGGGAGTCGATGCCGATGAGCGCCACGAGAAGTCCGGCAGCCGCCATGAGCAGACCCTTGACCACGTTCTTGCCCGACAGCGCGACGACGAAGGTCAGCCCGACGACGGTGAGCATGAAGAACTCGGGCGGCCCGAGCGCCAGGACGACCGGGCGGATGATCGGCACCGAGGCCGCCAGGACGAGGGCGCCGAAGACCGAGCCGAGCGCGGAGCTGAACAGCACGGCGCCCAGGGCCCGGCCACCCTCCCCTCGCCGGGTCATCGGGTAGCCGTCCAGCGTGGCCGCCGCGGACGTGGCCTCGCCGGGGATGCCGAACAGGACCGAGGTGATGTCACCGGTCGTCGAGGTGACCACGAGCATGCCCAGCAGGAAGGCGAACACCTCGACCGGCTCCATGCTGAAGGTGAACGGCAGCATCAGCGCCAGCGTCACCGGGCCGCCGAGGCCGGGCAGGATGCCGACCACGAAGCCGATCGCGACGCCGATCAGCATGAGGCCCAGGGTTTGTAGCTGGAAAACCTGACTCAGGCTGTCGAGGAGTGCCTCGCCCACGGGTGCTCCCCTCCAGGGAACGTAGGTGACCGCCCGGCCGCGGCGCGGCAGGCAGCTCGATCGGTCAGCGGTCCGGCATCGCGCGCCGGCGTCCTTCGCGGAGAGCCTCCGTCGGGACGCGTGGTCCGCATCACGTCGCAGGATGCTGCTGCAGAAAGTTCTTCTTTGTCAAGAGGGCCACCCGAGCCGTGTCCAGCGACATTCTGACTCAAGCACTCTCGCGGTGATGGTCGTTGTGAGCATGCGCCGACCCGCGTAGTCTGCCGTTTGCAGAACAAATTTCTGATCCAGCCCCATCCAGAGGAGGCACCCATGTGGCAGGTCGGAGTCGTCGGACTCGGGGGCATGGGCATCGCGCTGACCGAGTCTCTCCTGGTCGCCGGCTGGTCCGTGCGGTGCTACGACATCCGTCCGGAGCCGGTCGCCGCGATGGTGGCGAAGGGTGCCGAGGCCGCGGACAGCGCCCGTGCGCTCGCCGCCGCGAGCGACGTCGTCCTCACGTTCCTGCCCGGGCCGGACGAGGTCCGCTCAGTCGCCCTCGACCCCGAGTCCGGGGTGCTGGCCGGCCTGCGCCCCGGCGCCTCGATGCTGGACATGTCCACCTGCGGGCCGGACCTGGCCGAGCAGTTGGGGGCGGCGTTCGACGCCTCGGGGCGCCGCTTCATCGACTGCCCGGTGAGCCGCAAGGCGCCGGACATGACGGTTCTGGTCGGCGGTGAGCCCGGTGTCCTCGGTCCGGACGAGGCCGTCGTCAAGGCCGTCTCCCGGGTCGTCCTGTACTGCGGCCGGCGGGGAGCGGGCTATGCGGTCAAGCTGCTCAACCAGCACGTGAAGTACAGCTGGTACCTCGCCTCGGCCGAGGCGCTGCTGGTCGGGGAGGCGTTGGGTCTGGACGCCGAGACGGTCGCGTCCGCCATCGAGCAGTCCAGCGGCGGGGACTCCGGCTTCTCCACGGCCGCCAAGTTCTTCCGGGGCGACGAGGACGGGGTCCGGACCCATGCCCCGGCCAGCACGATCGAGAAGGACCTGGCCCTGGCCGAATCGATGGCCGCGCTCGCCGGCGTCCGCAGCCGCGTGCTGAGCGAGGCCGTCGACTTCTTCGTCACCGTCGGCGCCAGTGGCTACCGCGGACGTCCCTACCCCGAGAGCTCGGAGTTGCTCCGGGTGCTGCGGGCAATGCCCCCACGAACAGGAGTGTGACAGTGACCACCACCGAACGCCCGGCTGCCGCCTCCCCATCCAGGACCGAGCTCGAGGAGCTCGTGGCCCTCGGCTGCCGGGTCATGGCCCATCGCGGCCTGGCCGAGGACATCCTCGGGCACATCAGCGTCCGGACGGGGCCGGACACCCTCCTGGTCCGCTGCCGGGGTCCCCAGGAGCGCGGGCTGCTCTTCACTGATACCGCCGACGTCCACGAGGTGTCGCTGGAGGGCGAGGGCGACCTCCCCGACCGCGTCACCGTCCCCAACGAGCTGCCGATCCACGCCGAGGTGCTCCGAGCCCGCCCGGACGTCCAGGCGGTCGTGCACGTGCACCCGCCGGCGGTCGTCGCGGCCGACCTGGCCGGCTTGCCGCTGCGCCCGATCGTGGGGGCGTACAACATCCCGGCGATGCGGATGGCCCACGAGGGCATTCCGGTCTACCCGCGCGGCGTACTGATCAACAGCCCGGAGCTGGGCCGCGATGTCGCCGCGGTGCTGGGGGACAAGTCGGCCTGCGTCCTGCGCGGGCACGGGATCGTCGCCACGGGCGACTCGGTGCAGCAGGCGGTCGTCCGGGCGCTCAACCTGGACGCGCTCGCCCGGATGACGCTGAAGGCGTACAGCTTCGGCACCACTCCTCCTGAGCTGCCGGCCGAGGACATCGCCGCCCTGCCCGACCTGGGGTCGGCGTTCAACGACGCGCAGGTCTGGCTGAACAACGTGGCCCGTCTCGGCTAGGGGGTCTGCGCGCCGGTCCCTGACCGGTGCGGGCACCTCTGGTCGGTCCCGCGGTGGGGTGTGGGTGGGCCCGCCGCGGGACGGTCAGGCGCCCTGCACGCGCTGGGCGGTCCGCTGCAGGTGGTCGGTCATGATCGCCTGGGCCTGGGCGGGGTCGCGGGCGCGGACGGCCTCGACGAACGCCCGGTGCTCGGCAACCCCCTGGCGGCCCTCGTGCTGGGCCTCCCGCAGTGACATGAGCACCGGCTCCCGGAACGAGTGCATGAGCATCACGATGGCCGGGTTGTGCGCGGCCGCGGCCACCTGCAGGTGGAAGTCGAAGGACATCGTCACCGTGTAGGTCTCCGCGTCCCGAGCCCGGGCGGCCTCGTCGCACAGCGCCAGCAGGCCGGCGAGTTCCTCGTCGGTGGCGCGGGCGACGACCAGCGGGATCACGCCCAGCTCCACCACCGTCCGGGCCTCGGTCACCTCGGCCGCGGAGAGTCCGGACATCCTCAGCAGGTCGGTGATCCCCTCGCCGACCCGGCCGGTCGTCGGGGCGGTGACGTAGGCCCCGCCGCGCGCGCCGAGACGGATCTCGATCAGGCCGTTGACCTCGAGGATCCGCAGCGCCTCACGAACGGTCACCCGGCTGACCCCGAAGCGCTCGCACAGGTCGCGTTCGGACGGCAGGCGCGCACCGATGCCCAGCTCGCCGGTGCGGATCAGGGCGCGCACCTGGTCGACGATCGCCTGGGACATGCGACCGGTGACGACGGGCTGGAACAGGTCGACCCCGGACCGGGATGGCTCCTCGGTCACGTCCGACCTCCTCTCGCCCTGCGCTGTCCGCGGGACGCTACGGCACGGCACGGCGGGCGGGGGACGGTCAGGGCGTGCCGCTGGTCGGCCGCAGCCGGCCGACGCCCAGCGCCGGCACGGTGATCAGCAGGCCGGCGGCGAGCAGGGCGAGGCCCAGGGGCATCACGAGCACCATGCCGGCCACCGCGAACGGGGACGCGAGCAGTGCCGCGGCCCGGAACGTGCCGGTCGAGGCGATGGCCTCGCCGCGCTCCTCGACGTGGACGGCGTCGGTGGCGACCGCGGGACCGATGGTCTGGAGGGCCCCTGCCCCGATCCCGGAGACCAGCAGCCCGATGGCCACGAGGGCGGTGGAGGCGGCGAGCGGGCCGACGGCGGCGATGCCCAGCCCGCTGGCCAGCACGCCGAGGATCAGCGACCAGCGCACCCCGGCCCCGCGGGCCCGCCCGGCGAGAGCGCTGCCGGCGACCTGCGCGCCATTGGCGACCGAGACCAGCGCCCCGATCGTGGTGGAGCTGTGCCGGGCGAGTTCGAGCACCACCGGGACGTAGGAGCCCAGCAGGCCACGCCAGGCGCCGGCGCTGGCCCCCGCCCAGCACGCGACGGCGACGCTCGGCCGGCGCCACACCCGGCCGGCGGACTCGCGGTCGGCGCGCGGGGCGAAGGGGGGGAGGCGGGTCAGCAGGAGGGCCGAGCCGATGCCCAGTGCCGCGGTCGCGGTAGCGACCCAGAGGGCCAGGTCGGGGGAGTGGGCGATCAGCACGCCGGCCGCGAGCGGGCCGGCGATCTGCCCGGCACCCGAGGCGAAGTTGACCCGGGCGAGCGCCGCGACCGCCGAGGAGGACATCCGCACCGCGTGTGTCTGGGTGCCGGTCCAGAAGAAGGCGCGGGCCAGCCCCTGGAGGAGCTGGGACACGGCGAACACCAGCCAGCTGGTGGAGGCGATCAGCACGACGCACGAGGCGGCCAGGGCGGCTGCGGCCATCACCACGAACAGCTTGTCCGCGAGGTGCCGCATCATCGCGCCCATGAACATGCGGGTGCCCATCTGGGCGACCGCGGAGAGCGCGACCAGGACGCCGATCTCCGGAGCGGAGTAGTCCGCCCGCACCATCAGCAGCGGGACCGCAACGCTGGCGATGCCCAGCGCGATGGCGAAGACCACCGCACCCACCGCGCTCGCGACCGAGTCCAGCCGTGACCCGCCGGGTTGGTTCCCGTTTCCGCCCACGTGGTCCCCCGTCGCTCGGCGCCCACGTGCTCGGTTGACAGTGGCGCGGCCCACTCCTACCGTACTATTGGACAGACCATTAGTTCAATCGTCGATCGGCGGGCCGGCGTCCTTCGCGGGAGCCGGATGAGTACAGGGAGCGGTCCATGCAGATCCAGGCGGACGCGAGCAAGTGCCAGGGCTACGGCAACTGCGTCGACCTCGACCCGGACCACTTCGATCTGGACGACGATGGACTCGTCGTCGTCCTGAAGAGTGCGGTCGCCCCCTCCGAGCAGGAGACGGCCGGCGCTGCGGTCCGCAGCTGCCCGGTGGCTGCGGTCTGGCTGGTCGACCATGAGGCCTGAGCGGGTCGTCGTCGTCGGCAGCTCGGTCGGCGGCGTCCGGGCGGCGCAGGCACTGCGGGCCGGTGGCTTCGACGGCGACGTCGTGGTCGTGGGCAGCGAGGACGTGGCGCCCTACGACAAGCCGCCGCTGTCCAAGCAGCTGCTGACCGGCGAGCAGACCCCGGCCGACATCGCCCTGCTGGGCGCCGGGGGTTGGGAGGGGGACGGGCTCACCCCCGTCCTGGGCCGCCCGGCCACCGCCCTCGACCCGGCCGGGAAGCACGTGGTCCTGGCCGACGGGGAACGCATCCCCTACGACGCGGTCATCATCGCGACGGGGGCACGCCCGCGCCGGATCGCGGCGGGGGCGGACGGCCTGGTCCGCACGGTGCGTGAACTGCGGGACAGCGCGGCCATCCAGGAGCAGTTCGCCCGCGGCGGCCCCGTGGTCGTGGTCGGCAGCGGGTTCATCGGTGCCGAGGTCGCCTCCAGCGCCCGCCAGGCGGGGTTGCCGACCACCCTGCTGGAAGCTCTCCCCGAGCCCTTCGCCCGGGTCCTCGGCCCCGAGATGGGCGCTCGCATCGGCCGGTTGCACGCCGACGCCGGCGTATCGGTCCTCGGCGGCGCCGCGGTGGAACGGGTCGAGCGGCTCTCCGACGGCATGGGTGTCGTCCACCTCGCGGACGGCCGGGCCCTGGAAGCGGCGAGCGTCGTGGTCGGGATCGGCGTCATCCCCAACACCGAGTGGCTCGAGGACTCCGGCATCCCGCTGGATCGAGGAGTGCTCACCGACGAGTTCTGCCGGGTGGCCGAGGTTCCCGACGTGTACGCCATCGGCGATGTCGCCCGCTGGTTCGACGTGCGCACCGGTCAGCACCGCCTGGTGGAGCACTGGACCAACGCCGTCGAGCAGGGCAACCTCGTCGCCCACAACCTGCTGCACCCCGACGATCGGCGGGTGCACCAGAAGGCGCCGTACTTCTGGTCCGACCAGCACCGCATCAAGATCCAGATGGTGGGTCGCATCGCGCCGGAGGACGACGTCGCCCTCCTGCGCTACACGACATCGACCGGCGACCGGGACGTCGCCGTCTACTCCCGCGACGGCCGCTTCACCGCCGCGGTCGTCCTCGGCTGGCCGCGGGCCGTGGTCGCCTGCC
>JAOPWO010000239.1 GCA_025965635.1 Modestobacter sp.
GCACCACCGCGAGCTCGACCCGGCCGATCGCCGCGTGCAGCCGCGCCGCGGCCCGGGCGAAGCGCCGTTCCCGTGCGGGGAGCCGCGCCAGCAGCGCCGGCAGCAGGACGTCCAGTCCCCCGGGGTCGAGGCTGCGCCGCACGTCGCCGACGGCGTCCAGGTCGTCGACCAGCCGGCGGCTGCGGTGGTTGGCCACCCCGGCCGTGGTCAGGACGGCGGCCAGCCGGCGCACGGTCGGGTCGCCGGGCGGCAGACCGGCCAGCCGGAGCGTCCAGGGGGTCCTGACCCTGTCGAGCAGATCGATCAGGCCGTCGGCGAGTCGGCCGGCGACGTCGTCGTCGCGGGCGTGGAACCTGGCCCACGGGCTCCCGCCGGGGAGCGGTCCGCCGGCGTCACCCAGCAGCGACACCGCGGTCACCGGGCCCCGACGGCGGAACGCCAGCAGGGCCACCCCGTCGGGGCAGCCCCGCCCGGGCTGCTCGACCACCACCGCCCGCGGTCGGGCGGAGGCGAGGAGGGGCGCCGGCCGCTGGTTCAGGACGGCGGTCAGCCACGGCCCTCGGGCGGTGACGGGAGCAGCGAGTTCGGACATCAAGGGTGCGGCGGCGCGCACCTCACGGACCACGGGGGCCCGTCCGACGGCGACCCGGGTGAGCACGGAGAACAGTCGACCACAGGTGGCTCGTCGGCCTCCTCCAGGGCTCCGCCTGCGAGGGGCGGGGAGGAGGTCCTTCCGCTACACGGCGCGGCGACGCAGCCGGCGGCGCTCACGCTCGGACAGGCCGCCCCAGATGCCGAAGCGCTCGTCGTTGGCCAGTGCGTACTCGAGGCACTCGGCGCGGACCTCGCAGCCGGTGCAGATCTTCTTCGCCTCGCGGGTCGAGCCGCCCTTCTCCGGGAAGAACGCCTCGGGGTCGGTCTCGGCGCACAGCGCGCTCTCCTGCCAGCCCTGCTCGTCGGGGTCGACCCCGCCGTGCGGTCCGGCCGTGGGACCGGCGGCGAACGAGGCCCCGGCGCCAGCGCCCAGTCCGAGGACGTCGACCGGGCGTGCAGCCGGTGCCGAACCGGCGGCGGCGCTCTTGTACTCGCTCAACCATGCAACCTCGGCCATCACGATGCGTCCCCTCACGTCTCGTCACGGCGAGCGTTCCCGGGCGGTTCCCGAGCGGCCAGCGCCTGATGACAACGTCGGAATTACACGCGTGTCGTTGAGTCGAGGTCAAGTTGGAGAGGTGTAACGCACGACCCCATCCGCCACAGGCGTCACGCCATGTCCGCGCGAGCTCACCAAGATCCCCGACACGCCGCCCGTCCACACACCTTCTGCCCACGACCGCGCACAGGTTTCGTACAGATCGTCAGGATCCGAAGGGCCCGGGTCCGACGTCTCGGTCGACATCTGCCATCGGGCAGGATGGGGGGCGTGCAAATCGTCGTGCTGGCCGGAGGGGTCGGCGGAGCCCGTTTCCTGCGCGGTGTGCTGGCCGCGGCGCCGGGTGCGCAGGTCACCGCCGTGGTCAACACCGGCGACGACGTGACGCTGCACGGCCTCCGGATCTGCCCCGACCTGGACACCGTGATGTACACGCTCGGTGACGGGATCGACGAGGAGCGCGGCTGGGGCCGGCGCGGCGAGAGCTGGACGGTCAAGGAGGAACTGGCGGCCTACGGAGCCGAACCGACCTGGTTCGGGCTCGGCGACCGGGACCTGGCCACCCACCTCGTCCGCACCCGGATGCTGGACGCCGGCTTCCCGCTCTCCGAGGTCACCGCGGCCCTCGCCGACCGCTGGCAGCCCGGCGTCCGACTGCTCCCGATGAGCGACCAGCGGGTCGAGACCCACGTGGTGGTCACCGACCCGGAGACCGGCCGCCCCCGGGCCGTCCACTTCCAGGAGTGGTGGATCCGCCATCGTGCGGCCCTGGACGCCTCCGCCTTCGTCCAGGTCGGGGTGGACGACGCCCGGCCCGCCCCGGGCGTGGTCGAGGCGCTGGCCGACGCGGACGCCGTCCTGATCGCCCCGTCCAACCCGGTGGTGTCCATCGGGACCGTCCTGGGCGTCCCGGGCATGCGGGCGGCGCTGACCGCCACCCGGGGCCGGGTGGTCGGCATCTCCCCCATCGTCGCCGGCGCGGTGGTCCGGGGCATGGCCGACCGGTGCCTTCCGGTGGTCGGCGTCGAGGTCAGCGCCGAGGGCGTGGGCCGCCACTACGGCGCCCGCGCCGACGGTGGGCTGCTGGACGCCTGGCTGGTGCACAGCGGCGACGGCGCCGCCGTGCCCGGCGTGGACGTCCGGGCCGTGCCGCTGCTCATGAGCTCTCCCGAGGCCACCCGCGACCTCGCCCGAGCCGCCCTCGACGCCGCCCGTGTCTGAGGCCGCTCAGCCGCCGGCGCAGCCGCCGCGGGGGATCTCCGTGCACCCGGTGGTGGGGCTGCCCGAGTTCACCCCTGGCGACGACCTGGCGGCCGCGGTCGCCGGCGCGGCACCCTGGCTGGCCGACGGCGACGTCGTGGTGGTCACCTCCAAGGCAGTGTCCAAGGTCGAGGGCAACCTCGTGCGCGTCGAACCCGGCACCGACCGGGAGGAGGCCCGCCAGCGGGCCGTGGCCGCGGAGACCGTGCGCGTGGTCGCCCGCCGCGGGCCGCTGTCGATCGTGGAGACCCGGCACGGCTGGGTGATGGCCGCCGCCGGGGTGGACGCCTCCAACGTCGCCGCCGATGCCCTGGTGCTGCTGCCGGTCGACGCCGACGCCTCCGCCCGGCGGCTGCGCCACCGGCTCGCCGAGCTGCTCGGCGTCGAGGTGTCCGTGGTGGTGAGCGACACGTTCGGCCGGACCTGGCGCGACGGCCTGACCGACGTCGCGATCGGCTCGGCCGGGCTGCCCGCCCTGCTCGACCTGCGGGGCGCGGTCGACGCGCACGGCAACCGGCTGGAGACGACCCAGGTGGCCGTGGTCGACGAGCTGGCCGCCGCCGCCGACCTGGTCAAGGGCAAGCTGGCCGGGGTGCCGGTGGCCGTGGTCCGCGGGTTCTCCGCCGCGGCACCCGACCCCGACCCCGGCACCCGTCCGCTCGTCCGGGTCGGCCCGGACGACCTGTTCCCCCTCGGCAGCCGGGACGTGGTCGCCGGCCGCGTCCCGGCCGCTGCCCTGGTCCCGCGGGACGGCGACGTCGAAGCGGTGGCCGCCGCCTTCCGGACCGCGGCCGCCGCCCTGCCCGAGTTCCCGGTGGTGCTCAGCTGGGGGCAGGACATCGACGGCGGCATCGACGTGCACCTCACCGACGCCCA
Source organism: Modestobacter sp. (assembly GCA_025965635.1). Taxonomy (GTDB): domain Bacteria; phylum Actinomycetota; class Actinomycetes; order Mycobacteriales; family Geodermatophilaceae; genus Modestobacter. The sequence goes on from JAOPWO010000239.1 coordinate 3,290, forward strand.
GAACCAGACCACGGCGCTGAATCTCGGCGCCGTGCTCGGCGCCGTCCTGGCGCACCTGCGCGCGGAGGGCTGGAGCACCCGCTGGGAGCCGGTCAGCACCCCGGGTGCGTCGTCCCTGGTCGGTCGGCTGCGGGTGGGCACCGACGTCCCGGACCGGGCCGACGAGGGCTCCGGGCCCGCCCACTAGCGTTGCGCCCCATGCGGGGCATCATCCTGGCCGGTGGCACCGGCAGCCGGCTCTACCCGATCACCCAGGCCGTCAGCAAGCAGCTGATGCCGGTCTACGACAAGCCGATGGTCTACTACCCGCTCTCGACGCTGATGATGGCCGGCGTCCGGGAGGTGCTGGTGATCACCACCCCCGGCGACTCGGCCGCCTTCCAGGCGCTGCTGGGTGACGGCGACCGGCTGGGCATGCGGATCGAGTACGCCGTGCAGCCCCGCCCCGAGGGGCTGGCGCAGGCGTTCCTCATCGCCGCGGACTTCCTGGCCGGCGAGTCCGCCGCCCTCGTCCTCGGCGACAACATCTTCTACGGCGCAGGCCTGGGGACGGCGCTGTCCCGGCTGCCCGAGCCCGCGGGCGGGCACGTGTTCGCCTACCACGTGGCCAACCCGAGGGACTACGGCGTCGTCGACTTCGACCCCGACGGCCGGGTGCTGTCCATCGAGGAGAAGCCGGCGGCCCCCAAGAGCTCCTACGCCGTCCCCGGCCTGTACTTCTACGCCGCCCACGTGGTCGAGGAGGCCCGCGGCATCACCCCCAGCGCCCGGGGCGAGCTGGAGATCACCGCGGTCAACGAGCACTACCTGCGGGAGGACCGGCTCACCGTCACGGTGCTCGACCGCGGCACCGCCTGGCTGGACACCGGCACCTTCACCTCGCTGCGGCAGGCCACCGAGTTCGTCTCCGTCGTCGAGGAGCGCCAGGGCCTCAAGATCGGCTGCATCGAGGAGGTCGCCTGGCGCAACGGCTGGCTGGACGACGAGGCCCTGCGCGCCGCCGCCGAGCCGCTGGCCAAGAGCGGCTACGGCGACTACCTGCTCGGCCTGCTCGGCCGGGGCCGCTGACTCACCAGGCGCGGTAGTCGGTCGGCGCCATCCGCGGACCCCGCCGGGGCGGGCGGCTGCCGCCCACCTCCAGCAGCCGGACCACCCGTTGCCGGTGCCCGCGCCACGGCTGCAGCAGCCGGAGCATCCCGTCGTCGTCGGTCTTCCGTCCGGCCAGGGACCAGCCGACCAGGTTCTTCAGGTGGTAGTCGCCCACGCTGACCGAGTCCGGGCAGCCGACCGCGCGCTGGGCCACCTCGGCGGCGGTCCACACCCCGATGCCAGGCACCGACTGCAGCCGCCGGCGCAGGTCGGCGCAGTCCGTGTGGCCGGTGACCTCGAGCCGGGCCGCGACCGAGGCGACCGCGCGCAGCGCCCGCCGCCGGGCGCCATCGAGCCCGCAGCGGTGCCAATCCCCGTCGGTCACC
>JAOPWO010000288.1 GCA_025965635.1 Modestobacter sp.
GAGCCCGAGGTGCTGTCGGCGCCCTCGGTGGACACCCAGTCCAGGAAGGTGGCGATCAGGAAGACCACGACGCCGGCGGTGGCGACGTGTGCACCCATGGGGTTCGCCCGGCGGTCGTGCTGGACGGTGCGGCCTCGGGACGTGTTGGTGGAGTCGTTCGTTGCCATGACGCTGCGTTACCCCGGTGCCCCGAGCATCTACACGGAACGTGACCTATCTGTAATCCGGCTGTGGATTGCCTGAGGATCGGGCGTCCCGGCGGGCGGCGTCCCGCTCGTCCCGGGCCTGTTCGGCGTCGGCGACCGCGTCGGCGAGGTCGTCCTGGAGTTGCACGATCACCTGCGCGGAGGAGAGCAGGTGGCCGTCGTCCAGCAGCACCCGGACCCGGGCAGCGATCTGCAGCTGATGGCGGGAGTACCGGCGGTGGCCGCCGGGGGAGCGGTGCGGGTGCAGCACGCCGGAGGTGTCCAGGCTGCGCAGGAAGGCGGCCTGCACCCCCAGCAGCTCGGCCGCCTGGCTCATGGTGAGCACCGGGTGGTCAGGGTCGTCCAGGGAGCGCAGCGGGTCGGGGTTCATCGGACGTCCTCGAGGTGGGGACGACGGAGGGGCGGGGCCGTGCGGCCCCGCCCCTCCCGTGGCGTCCTGCCGATCAGCTCTCGACCGACTTCTGGGCGGACTCGCCCTCGATGGTGTGCGCCTCCACCGAGGCCGGGGTGTCCGCCCTGGTCACGGTGATCTTGCGGGCCTTCGCCTTCTCCTGGACGGGGATGCTCACGGTGAGCACGCCGTCGTGGTAGCTGGCCTCCAGCTGCTCGGTGTCCAGGCTCCGGCCGAGCACCAGCTGCCGGGTGTAGCTGCCGAACGGCCGCTCGGCGACCGCCCACTCGGCGTTCTCCAGCTGGGGCACCGAACGCTCGGCACTGATGGTCAGCGTGGTGCCCTCGACCGAGAGGTCGATCGAGCCGGGGTCGACACCGGGCAGATCGAAGTGGGCGACGAACTTGTCGCCGACGCGGTAGGCGTCCATCGGCATGCCGGCCAGGGAGCGGGCGGTGGTGGTGCCGCTGCGGCCGGTCAGCTGGTCGAGCGTGCGGAAGGCGCCGAAGGGGTCGTAGGCGGACAGCATCATGGCTGCGTACCTCCTGTCGTGCTGGTCCTCGTCTCAGGTCACTGCCCTGGAAACCTCCAGTGGCAACTAGAGAATACCTCGCTCGCCCCGAGACAACACCTGTGGCGAGGAAAAATTTCCATCGAGACGGCGCTGCCGACCCGCACGGGCGCTCCGCCCGAGCTGCTGTCCGCCCGGCTGTCCACGATCATCGTGCTCGGCGAGGCGGTCCTCGGGGTCACCCACGCGTTCAGCAGCGCCCTCGACGAAGGGGCCATCGAGCCCCCGAGCTGATCCTGCCGGGGGTGGTCGACGTCGCGCTGTGGTGGCTGCACGTCGACGAGCCGGCCGCCGGCGTCCTGACCGCCCCGGTCCCGGCCGCCCTGGTCCAGGTGGTCAGGAGCCGGGGTGTGCCGGCCCCGGGCTCAGCCGTGCGGGCCGCGGTCGGGCGGGTCGAAGGTGACGTCGACCTCCTGGAAGCCCTTGCTGCGCTGGGCCTTGGCCAGGCCGGTGTAGCTCCGCTTGTCGCCGGCGGTGAGGTCGACGTCGTCGGTGAAGGGGGTGAGCAGGGCGCGCGGGTACAACCGGTCCACCCGGACGACGTTGATCTCCACGCAGATCACGCCGATGACCGCGGCCAGGTACAGGAACGCCAGCAGCCCGAGGACCAGCGCGAACACCCCGTTGGTGGCGCTGGCGGTGCCCATCACGTGCCCGACGTAGGTGACCCCGAAGGTCTGCAGCAGCTGCCAGAGGACGGCGGCGGTCAGGGCTCCCGGCAGCACCTCCGGCACGGTCAGGTGCCGCGGCGTGGCCAACCGGAACGCGAAGACGAAGACGACGGCGTTGACCGCGATGGCGGCGACGAACAGCACCACCCGGAGCACCGAACCGAACGGGCCGTCGCCCGCACCGACCGCGGACAGCGCCGTGGTGCCGAGCACCGCCAGCCCGGCGGTGCCGAGCAGCAGCAGGCTGCGGCCGCGGGCGAGGAAGGGGTTGGGCCGGTTGTTCCGCGGCACCGCCCACGCGGTGTTCATCGCGTACTGGACGGCCTGGGCGACGCCGAGCCCACCGTAGAGCGACCCGAGGACGCCGACCAGCACGCCCACCAGGCCACCGCTGAGCTGCTCGGGCGCGCCCAGCTGGTCGCCGACCACCGGGAACTGGCTCAGCGCGGAGTCGATGAGGCGCGCCTGCAGTTCCGGGTTCCCGTCCAGCACCGTGCCCAGGATCGTGGACATCAGCAGCAGCAGCGGGAACAGCGAGACGAACGCGTAGTAGGTGATCAGCGCGGCGAGGTAGGGGCCGGAGTCGTCGACGTACTTGTAGACGACGGCGATCGGGAAGCCGGCGACCCGGTGGCGCCGCTGCAGCCGGTCCAGCCGGTCGGAGAGGCTCACCGGCGCAGTGCACCACGGCCACGGGTCGTGCACCACGCCGGCCCCTCCGCGCGCGGGACCGGCGCTCCCGGGGGAGAGTCGCCGGGTGAGCGAGGAGACCGCCGTCCACCCCTTCCGCGTCGACGTGCCGCAGGCCGAGGTGGACGACCTCGCCGACCGGCTGGCCCGCACGCGCTGGCCGGCGC
>JAOPWO010000355.1 GCA_025965635.1 Modestobacter sp.
ACGCCCTCGGTGTCGCCGCCTGGCGGCTGGGCGCCGGCCGGGCGCGCAAGGAGGACCCGGTGTCCGCCGCCGCCGGCGTCGTCTGGACGGCCGGGGTGGGGGAGCAGGTGACCGCCGGGCAGCCGCTGCTGGAGCTGCAGACCGACGACGCCGCCCGCATCCCGCGCGCGCTGGAGGCGCTGGAGGGGGCGATCGGCATCGACACCGCCGACCGGCCGCTGCCCCTGGTGCTCGACCGCATCTGCTGAAGGACCCCGCGCCCCCCACCACCCGCAGGCTCGCGGCGGGACCCGGCGCGGGTCCTGGGGCGAGCCTCGGACGGGGTCACAGGGTCATGGAGGACACTGACCCCTCGTGCAGAAGGAGCCCCTCTTCCCCACCGAGAAGGACCCCGTCCGCCCCACCTCTCGCCCGCTCGCGGTGGGGTCCGGGACGGGGCCGTCCGGGCTCGCGGCGGCACCCGAGAGGGAGCCGCTCGAACTCGACCCCGACGCCGCCATCTCGGTACGTGGCCTGGTCAAGCGCTACGGCGACCGCAACGCGGTCGACCGCCTGGACCTCGACATCCGGCGCGGGGAGATCTTCGCGTTGCTCGGGCCGAACGGTGCGGGCAAGACCACGACCGTCGAGGTGCTCGAGGGCTACCGGGAGCGGGACGGCGGGGAGGTGCGGGTGCTCGGCGTCGACCCGGCCCGCGGCGGCCGCCGCTGGAAGGCCGACCTCGGCATCGTGCTGCAGTCCGGCGCGGGCGACAGCCAGCTCAGCTGCCTGGAGCTGCTCCGGGCGCAGGCGGCGTACTACCCGGATCCGCGCGACCCGGCCGAGGTGCTGGAGCTGGTGGGGCTCAGCGAGAAGGCCCGCGCGCGGGGCCGGACGCTGTCCGGTGGCCAGCGCCGCCGGCTCGACGTGGCGCTGGGCATCGTCGGCCGCCCCCGGCTGCTGTTCCTCGACGAACCCACGACCGGCTTCGACCCGGAGGCACGCCGCCAGTTCTGGTCGCTGATCCGTTCCCTGCGCGACCTCGGCACGACGATGCTGCTGACCACCCACTACCTGGACGAGGCCGAGGAGCTGGCCGACCGGGTCGGGGTCATCGCCCGCGGCCGGCTGGTCGAGGTCGCCGTCCCGGCCGAGCTGGGTGGGCGGGGGCAGGCGCCCGCCGTCGTGCACTGGACCGAGCACGGCGTCCGGCGCACCGCGGAGACCGGCACCCCCACCGCCTTCGTCGCCGAGCTGGCCGGCCGCTTCCCCGGCGAGGTGCCCGACCTGGCCGTTGCCCGGCCCACCCTGGAGGACGTGTACCTGAAGATGATCGGAGAGCCGGCATGACCACGGCGACCACGGAGCGCTCCCTGCCGTCGATCGCGCGGGTCTGCCGCACCCGGGCGGGGGTGGAGCTCAAGGAGTTCTTCCGGCAGCGCGAGTCCGTCGTCTTCACCCTGATGTTCCCGGTGATCCTGCTGCTGGTCTTCGGTGCGGTGCTGGACTACGACCTGGGCAGCGGCGTCTCCTTCACGCAGTACTTCATGGCCGGGGTCATCGCGGCCGGCATCCTCGGCGCCAGCCTGCAGAACATGGCGATCAACATCGCCACCGAGCGCAGCGACGGCACGCTCAAGCACCTGGCCGGCACCCCGATGCCGAAGGCGGCCTACTTCGTCGGCAAGGTCGTGCAGGTCTTCGCCGTCACCGTGGCGATCATCGTCATCCTGCTGGCCATCGGCGCGCTCTTCTACGGCGTCGACCTGCCCTCCGGGGCGGACTGGATCACCTTCGTCTGGGTCGCGGCACTGGGGTCGGCCGCCTGCACGCTGCTCGGCATCGCCGTCTCCAGCCTGGCCCGCAACGGCCGGTCCGCCTCGGCGACCGTCACCCCGATCGCCCTGGTGCTGCAGTTCATCTCCGGCGTCTTCTTCCTGTTCAGCCAGGTGCCGACCTGGCTGCAGACGGTGGCGGCGCTGTTCCCGCTCAAGTGGATGGCGCAGGGGCTGCGCTCGGTGTTCCTGCCCGACGCCCTCGCCGCGCAGGAACCGGCGGGCACCTGGGAACTCGGCCGGGTCGCGCTGGTGCTCGGCGTCTGGTGCGTCGTCGGGCTGGTGCTGTGCGTGCGCACGTTCCGCTGGCAGGACCGCGGCACCGGCTGAGCACGTCGCGACCCGCCGGCCCCGCTACCCGCCCACGGACGGCCTGCGGCCGGTGGCCGACAATGACGTCGTGCCCGTTCCGCTGAACGCCGCCTCCCTCGCCGCCGCGCCGAAGGTGCTCCTGCACGACCACCTGGACGGCGGGCTCCGGCCGCTGACGGTCCTCGAGCTGGCCGACGAGGTGGGCTACCGCGAGCTGCCGACCGACGACCCCGCCGAGCTGGGCCGGTGGTTCCGCGAGTCGGCGGACTCGGGCTCGCTGGAGCGCTACCTGCTCACCTTCGACCACACGGTCGCGGTGATGCAGCGCCCGGAGGCGGTCCAGCGGGTCGCCCGCGAGTGCGCGCTCGACCTGGCCGCCGACGGCGTCGTCTACGCCGAGGTCCGGATGGCGCCCGAGCTGCTCACCGCCATGCCGCTGGACGCCGCCGTCGAGGCGATGCTCGACGGGTACGCCCAGGGAAGCCGGGAGGCCGCCGCGGCCGGCCGGCCGATCGTGATCGGCACGCTGCTGTGCGCCATGCGGCAGAACGACCGCTGGGTGGAGGTCGCCGAGGCCGTGGTCCGGTACCGGGCGGCGGGCGTGGTCGGGTTCGACCTGGCCGGCCCCGAGGACGGCTTCCCGCCCGACCGCATCCCCGAGGCCATCGCCGTCCTGGACCGGGCCGGTGCGCACCGCACGGTGCACGCCGGCGAAGCCGCCGGGCCCCCCTCCATCGCGGCGGCGCTGGCCGGCGCCCACGCCGAGCGGCTCGGTCACGGCGTGCGGATCGCCGACGAGGTGCCGGTGGACGGCGCGCTGGGTGACCTCGCCAAGCGGGTGCTGGACGAGCAGGTGCCGCTGGAGGTCGCGCCCCGGTCCAACGTGCAGACCGGCGCCTACCCGTCGCTGGCCCAGCACCCGGTCGACCGGCTGCACCGGCTGGGCTTCGCCGTCACGGTGAACACCGACAACCGGCTGATGAGCGGGGTGTCGGCGACCAGCGAGCTGGCCGACGTCGTGGCCGAGTTCGGCTGGGGCTGGGACGACGTCCAGACGGTGACCGAGCGGGCGCTGACCGGCGCCTTCGCCGATGCCGGCGTGCGGGCGCGGCTGCTCGCCGACGTCATCCGTCCGGGGTACCGGGCGCTCCGCAGCTGAAGGAGGCACCCTCTCCTCCCCACCACCCGCAGGCCCGGGGCGGGCCCCGGGAGAGGGGCCGGACCAGGTCGGTGAGCTGGGCCTGGCCGTCCTGCGCTCCGCGCTGATCGGGCTCGAGCGGGAGATCCGGCTCCACCGGCGGAGGGACGCGGTGCCGCGACCGACCTGGGGCGTGGACGTCGACGTCGACGGCGCCGTGGCCGTCACCGCCGGCGGCGCCGGCCAGGAGGCCGACCGGAGCAGGCCCCGCTGCCTTCCACCACCGGCAGGCTCGCGGCGGGGCCCTGCAGCCAGGAGCGACACCGGTGCCGTGCAGAGCGTGACGGTGCACACGCTCGGTCCGGGAATCATGCACGCCGTGACACTGCTAACCTGGGTGTGCCGGTGAGTGCCGGCCATCCTCCCGGACGGTCCTGTCCGGGCACATGCGCATCCGTGCAGATCACGCGTCACAGCAGACGCCGCCGATCTCCAGTGACGGCGCCGGGCTCCCCGGCGCCAGCACCACCACGGGACGCGCGCCGATCTGTATCGGAGTCCCCGCTTGTCCTCGTTCGACTCTGTCGACGCCCCGTTCACCCCTGAGAACGCCCCCGAGGTCGCGGCTGTCGCCGCGACCGTCGAGGTCCCCGCCACCGAGGCGCCTGTCGCCGAGGTCGCGCCGGAGCCCACGGGCCCGAGCTTCGCCCAGCTGGGCCTGCCCCAGCAGCTGGTCACCGCGCTGGAGCGCAAGGGGATCAGCCACCCGTTCGCCATCCAGACCGTCGCGCTGCCCGACGCCCTCGCCGGGCGCGACGTGCTGGGCAAGGCCGCCACCGGCTCGGGCAAGACGCTGGCCTTCGGCCTGCCGCTGCTCACCCGCCTGGCTGCCGAGCCGGGTCAGGGCCGTCGCACCCCGCGCGGGCTGATCCTGGTCCCGACCCGGGAGCTCGCGCAGCAGGTGCACGACAACCTGGCCCCCCTCGGCCAGTCCATCGGCGTCCAGCTGGCCGCCGTGTACGGCGGTGCCTCGATGTACCGCCAGATCCAGCAGCTCCGCCGTGGGGTCGACGTCATCATCGCCACCCCGGGCCGGCTGCAGGACCTGATCAACCAGCGTGAGGCCACCCTGGCCGACGTCGTGGTGTCGGTCATCGACGAGGCCGACTTCATGTCGGACCTCGGCTTCCTCCCGGTGGTGAAGGAGCTGCTCGACCAGACCCGCAAGGACGGTCAGCGCCTGCTCTTCTCGGCCACCCTCGACGGCGAGGTCGACAGCCTGGTCCGTCGCTACCTCAAGGACCCGGCCCGGCACTCGGTGGTCACCGCCGCCGATTCCGCGCCGCCGGCCGAGCACCTGGCCTACAGCGTGTCCTTCCCGGACAAGCTGAAGGTCACCGAGGCGATGGCCGCGCGTCCGGGCCGGATCATCATCTTCGTGCGCACCCAGCACGGTGCCGACCGGCTGGCCATGAACCTGCAGACCGTCGGCATCAAGGCCGAGCCCATCCACGGTGGGCTGCCGCAGGCTGCGCGTCGCCGCGCACTGGAGGGCTTCACCGACGCCCGCACCCCGGTGCTGGTCGCCACGGACGTCGCCGCCCGCGGCATCCACGTCGACGACGTCTCGCTGGTGCTGCACTACGACCCGCCGGCAGACCACAAGACCTACCTGCACCGCTCCGGCCGCACCGCTCGGGCCGGCGCCGCGGGTCTCGTGGTCTCCCTGCTGCTGCCCGACCAGGTGGGACAGGCCAAGCGCCGGTTCCGCCAGGCCGCCATCGACACCCCGGTGACGCGGATCCGCCCGGGCGACGCCCCGATCACGGACCTCGTCGCCGGCGGCACGTTCGTCGAGCCGGTCCTGCGTCCGGTGCGCGAGTCGCGCCGGCCCGCGGGTGCCGCTGGTCCGGGTGCCCGCCGTCCCCGCCGGGACGGCGACCGCCCCGGTGGCTACGGCAGCGGTCCCCGCCGTCCCTCCGGTGACCGCGATCGCACGTACGGAGACCGCCCCACGGGCGAGCGTTCCTACGGCGACCGGGATCGCACCGGCGGCGAGCGCACCTTCAGCGACCGCGATCGCTCGTACGGAGGCCGCCCCACGGGTGAGCGTCCCTACGGCGACCGGGATCGCCCCGCGGGTGGGGACTCGCGCGACCGCCGCCCCGGTGGGCGTCCCGCGCGCTCCTTCTGACGGCACGGCACCACGGCAACGGCCGGCTCCCGCACTGCGGGGGCCGGCCGTTGGCCGTTGGTGGACTAGTCGCGGAAGACCAGGGCCCGGTCGACCTCGGCGACGACCTCGTCCCAGGCGCCGGCCAGGACAGCGGCGTCCTCGGACCGCAGCGTGCTGGTGGGCTCGCTCTCCGCGCGGGCCACCGCCTGACCCAGCGGGGTGCCGGGGGCCAGCAGAGCCTCGACCTTGCCGAGCCGGCCGTACTCGGCCAGGTCGCGGGCACCCTCGACCGGCTGCAGCAGCGCCTGGTGCGCGACCATGCCGCCGGCGCCGTCGGCGACCTCGCCCAGCACGTCGGCGAGCTCGGTGAGGTCGTAGCGGTCCTGGTCGGCCGGCAGCGGCGGGATGTCGGTGTCGGCGACCTCGGGCCACGAGGCGATCTCGGTGAGGTCGTGCGCCTCGTCGCCGGTGCAGAAGCGGGCGAGCTCGGCCGGGGAGGGGAACAGGAAGACCTCGCCGTCGCGGCCGAGGAAGCGGGCCCGGTCCTCGACGTAGCAGCGCAGGGTGAGGCCGGTCCCGCCCGGCACGACCAGCTCGACCGGCAGGATGCCCACGGCCTCCCAGAACTCCTGCGCGGCAGCGACAGCGGCCGGGGAGGCGGTGATCTGGCTGCCACCGCGGATCGCGCTGGTGCCGCCTTCGGCCGGGGCGGCCGTCGGCGGGGCCGTGGCCGGGCGACCTCCGGTCGGCTCGATCAGCTCGATGTCGTCGTCCTCGTCGTCCCCGGCGGGGAGCGGGTTGCGCGCCTCGGCCTCCTCGGCGGCTGACGGGTAGTCGGTGACGGCAACGGTGCCCGCGCCGGTCCAGTCGAGGTGCTCGTCGAGCTCCTCGAGGACGTCCTCCCACAGCTCGTCGACGGCAGTCCCCAGCCGTGACCAGCTCTCCTCGCCCGAGCGGCCGACGAAGCTGTCGAAGCCCAGGCCCAGCGTGGCGACCTCCGGCCGGGCGACCAGGTCGGCGACCGACTCGAAGGAGCCGTCGTCGTCGTCCTCGTCGTCGCTGGTGTCGCAGCAGTCGGCCAGCCGGCCGACCATGTCGAGCACGGCGCCGAGCTCGTCGACGGCCCACCGGTCCGGTGCCTCGGCCACGATGTCGTAGACGCCGTCGAGGTCGTAGCGGTGGTCCTCGTCCGGCGTCAGGTCGGCGGGGGGCAGGCCGGTGACGACGGGCCACACCGGGTGGTCGGCCAGGTCGTGGTCGGTGTTGACCCGGCAGAACGCGGCCAGCGCGTCGACCGAGGGGAAGAGGTGGACCCGGGCGACGGGTCCGTCCTCGGCGTCCTCGTCGGTGCTGCCGAGGAACGCCTGCCACTCGTCGCCGTCCTCCTCCCAGGGCGGCGCCCAGAGCGTGTAGCCCGTGCGGTCGTCGAGGGTGAGGGCGATGGGGACGATGCTTGGCCGGGACACGGGACGATCCTGCCCGATCCGGCTACGACGCCGCTGAGCGGTTCCCGCGGGGCTCCGCCGTCCCTGGCCCCCGCTGCAGGGGCCGGCCGCGAGCTCGCGAGTGGTAGGGGCGGCGCGGTCCTTCGTCAGACGCCCATCGGTCGCCAGGAAAGGACCCCGTCCTCCCCGCCCTCGGCAAGCTCGGGGCGGAACCGGGACGGGGCCTCACCAACCCATCGGATGCCACACGCTCTTGGTCTCCAGGAACGGCGTCATCCGGGCGAGGCCGGGGTCCGCGGTCCAGTCCGGCTCCTCGGCCGGCGCCCGGAGGACGCGCTTGACCGTGCCGGCGGCCGAGCGTTCCAGCTCCATGGCCAACGGCCCGGAGGCCCCGGCCAGGTCGATCCCGTCGACGTCGGCGTGCTCGGCCAGCCAGGGGCCGATCTCGGCGGCGTCCCCGGTGAGCAGGTTGACCACACCGCCCGGGACGTCGGAGGTGGCCAGCACCTCGCCCAGGGTGACCGCGGGCAGCGGGCGCTCCTTGGACGTGACGACGACGGCGGTGTTCCCCCCGGCCAGCACCGGGCCCAGCACGCTGACCAGCCCGAGCAGCGAGCTGCGCTGCGGAGCGAGGACGGCGACCACCCCGGTCGGCTCGGGGAGCGAGAACCCGAAGTACGGCCCGGCGACCGGGTTGCTGCTCCCCAGCACCGCGGCGAGCTTGTCGGTCCAGCCGGCGTACCAGACCCACCGGTCGATCGCGGCGTCCACGGCGGCCCGCGCGCGGGTGGCCGACAGGCCCTCGCCGGCGGCCACCTCCTCGGCGATCTGGGCGGCGCGGCCCTCCATCACCTCGGCGACCCGGTAGAGCACCTGGCCGCGGTTGTAGGCGGTGGCGCCGGACCACGTCGCGACGGCACCCCGTGCGGCGACGACGGCGTCCCGGGCGTCCTTGCGGGACGCCCGGGCGGCGTTGGCCAGGAAGTGGCCCTTGGCGTCGGTGACCTCGTAGGTGCGGCCGGACTCCGACCGGGGGAAGGCCCCGCCCAGGTACAACTTGTAGGTCTTGCGGACGGCGAGCCGGTCGCTCACTGGTTGTCTCCCTGCAGGTAGGCCGCGAGCCCCTGACGGCCGCCCTCGCGGCCGTAGCCGGACTGCTTGTAACCGCCGAACGGCGAGGTCGGGTCGAGCTCGTTGAAGGTGTTGGCCCACACCACGCCGGCCCGCAGCTTGCTGGTGATCGACAGGATCCGGGAGCCCTTCTCCGACCAGACCCCCGCCGACAGCCCGTAGGTGGTGTTGTTGGCCTTGGCGACCGCTTCGTCGGGGGTGCGGAAGGTCAGCACCGACAGCACCGGGCCGAAGACCTCGTCCCGGGCGATCCGGTGCGCGGGGGAGACGTCGGTGAACACCGTCGGCTTGAACCAGTACCCGCGACCGGGGAGCTCGCCCTCGGGCTGCCAGCAGGTCGCGCCCTCCGCCTCGCCGACCGCTACCAGCTCCCGGATCCGGGCCAGTTGCGAGTGCGAGTTGACCGCACCCAGGTCGGTGTTCTTGTCCAGGGGGTCGCCGACCCGCAGGGTGCCGATCCGGCGCTGCAGCGAGGCCACCACCTCGTCGTGCACCGACTCCTGCACGAGCAGTCGGGAGCCGGCGCAGCACACGTGCCCCTGGTTGAAGAAGATGCCGCGGACGATCCCCTCGACGGCCTGGTCGATGGGGGCGTCGTCGAAGACGATGTTCGCCGCCTTGCCGCCGAGCTCCAGGGTCAGCCGCTTGTGCGTGCCGGCGACGGCCCGGGCGATCGACTGGCCCACCTCGGTCGAGCCGGTGAAGGCCACCTTGTCCACGTCGGGGTGCGCGACCACCGCCCGGCCGGTGTCGCCGGCGCCGGTCACGATGTTGACCACGCCGGGCGGCAGGTCGGCCTGCTGGCACACCTCGGCGAACAGCAGCGCGGTCAGCGGGGTGGTCTCGGCCGGCTTGAGGACGACGGTGTTCCCGGTGGCCAGCGCCGGGGCGATCTTCCAGGCCAGCATCAGCAGCGGGAAGTTCCACGGGATGACCTGGCCGGCCACGCCCAGCGGCCGCGGAGCGGGCCCGAGGCCCGCGTGCACGAGCTTGTCGGCCCACCCGGCGTGGTAGAAGAAGTGCGCCGCGGCCAGCGGGACATCGACGTCCCGGGACTCCCGGATCGGCTTGCCGTTGTCCAGCGTCTCCAGGACGGCGAACTCCCGGGCGCGCTCCTGCAGCAGCCGGGCGATCCGGAACAGGTACTTGCCGCGGTCGGCGGGGCGCATCGGCCCCCACACCCGGGTGAACGCCCGGCGGGCGGCGCGGACGGCCCGGTCGACGTCGGCGTCGCTGCCGGTGGACACCTCGGCGAGGACCTCCTCGGTGGCCGGGTTCAGCGTCTTCAGCGGGGTGCCGGTGCCCTCGGTGAACTCGCCGTCGACGAACAGCCCGTAGCGGGGCCGCAGGGCGACGATCGAGCGGGACTCGGCTGCCGGGGCGTACTCGAACAGGGCGGGCCGGGCGGGGATGGCGGTCATGTCAGTCCACGCTCACGTGGTCGGGGCCGGAGTAGTGGCCGGTGCGGAGCTTCTGGCGCTGCAGGAGCAGGTCGTTGAGCAGGCCGGAGGCCCCGAAGCGGAACCAGCGGGGCGACAGCCAGTCGGCGCCCACGGTCTCGTTGATCAGCACCAGGTGCTTGACGGCGTCCTTCGTCGTCCGGATGCCGCCGGCCGGCTTGACGCCGACCTGGCGGCCGGTGGCTGCGCGGAAGTCCCGCACCGCCTCCAGCATCACCAGGCAGACCGGCAGGGTCGCGGCGGGGGCGACCTTGCCGGTGGAGGTCTTGATGAAGTCGCCGCCGGCCAGCATCGCCAGCCAGGACGCGCGTCGCACGTTGTCCAGGGTGACCAGCTCGCCGGTCTCCAGGATCACCTTGAGGTGCGCCTCGCCGCAGGCCTCCTTGACCGCGACGATCTCCTCGAACACGTCGAGGTAGCGGCCGCTCAGGAACGCCCCGCGGTCGATGACCATGTCGATCTCGTCGGCCCCGTTGGCCACGGCGTCGCCGACGTCGGCCAGCTTGACCGCCCGGCTCGCCCGGCCGCTGGGGAACGCGGTGGCGACCGCGGCGACGTTGATCCCGGTGCCGGACAGCGCCTCCTTCGCGATGCCGGCGAGGTCGCCGTAGACGCAGACCGCGGCGACCGGCGGGCAGGTGAGGTCGTCGGGGTCGGGTCGGCGGGCCTTGGCGGCCAGCGACCGCACCCTGCCCGGGGTGTCGGAGCCCTCGAGCGTGGTCAGGTCGACCATCGAGATGGCGGTGTCGATGGCCCAGGCCTTGGCCGTCGTCTTGATCGACCGGGTGCCGAGCACCGTCGCGCGGGCCTCGGCGCCCACCTGGTCGACCCCGGGCAGGCCGTGCAGGAAGGCGCGGACGGCGGCGTCCGAGCGGGTCACGTCGGCGAAGGGGTCCAGCGGTGCGGGCAACGGCCGCCCTCCGCGCGACAGCGCGTCGGGGTCGAGCACGTGGGTCATGCCGGCATTGTCCATTGCCCTGCACCCCCGCCGACCGGTCGGCGACCGGGGCCCCCGTCCAGGACGAGGTCCGCCGGGCAGCCGGCGCGGTCCTTCGAGGGCCACCTCCTGCAGCACGGCGCGAGGCCGCCGGACGCCACCATCGTCGGCACGAGCGATCCGGCGCTCCTCCGCCCTGCCGGCCCTGGCGCCCCGGTCCCCGCCGTGGAGGCCCGCGAGGTCCACCAGGACCAGCGCACGAACGAGCAGGCGGCGGAGCTGGTGGTGGGTCTCCTGTCGTGAGGCGCGGGTGCCGTGGCCGATAGCGTGTGCCCCGTGCAGCTGACCGTCGTCGACCACCCGCTCGCCCGCGCCCGACTGTCGCGGATGCGCGACGAGCGCACCGACAACGCCGCGTTCCGCGCCGCACTGCGGGAGCTCACCCAGATGCTGGTCTACGAGGCGACCCGCGACCTGGCGGTCGCCGAGGAGCCGATCACCACCCCGGTCACCGGCACCACCGGCTACCGGCTCGCCGCCCCTCCGCTCATCGTGCCGGTGCTGCGGGCCGGGCTCGGCATGGCCGACACCGCGCACGGCATGCTGCCGGAGTCCCAGATGGGCTTCGTCGGCCTGGCCCGCAACGAGGTCACCTTCCAGCCCGAGGCCTACATGGCCTCGCTGCCCGAGTCGCTGGTCGACCGCGAGGTGTTCGTCCTCGACCCGATGCTGGCCACCGGCGGCTCGCTGGTGCACTGCTGCGGGTTGCTCACCGGCCGCGGTGCCACCTCGATCACCGTGCTCTGCGCCCTGGCCGCACCCGAGGGGCTGCGCCGGCTGGAGGAGAGCGGCCTGCCGCTGCGGGTCTTCACCGCCAGCGTCGACGAACGGCTCGACGAGTCCGCCTACATCGTCCCCGGCCTCGGGGACGCCGGCGACCGGCAGTTCGGGGCCGTCTGACCATGACCGCTCACGACGCCGCTCCCGGCCTCCGGTTCGCCGTCCTCGGCACCGGCTGGTGGGCCCGCACCGTCCACGCCGCCTCGCTCGCCGCCCACCCGACCGCCCAGCTGGTCGGCGTCTGGGGCCGCGATCTCGCCAAGGCCACGGGCGTGGGGGAGGAGTTCGACGTCCCGGGCACCGACGACCTCGACGCCCTGCTGGCCGACGTCGACGCGGTGAGCATCGCGCTGCCGCCGCACGTCCAGGCACCCCTCGCCGCGCGCGCCGCCGCGGCCGGCAAGCACCTCCTGCTGGAGAAGCCGGTCGCGCTGTCCAGGGAGGCTGCCGACGAGGTGGTGGCCGCCGCCGAGGCCGCCGGCGTCGCGTCGGTGGTGTTCTTCACCGCCCGCTTCCGGACGGCGACCTCCACCTGGCTGGAGCAGGCCGGCCGCACCGCCCTGGCAGGCGGGGCGATGACCTGGCTGAGCGCCCGGGCGGGCAGCCCCTTCGAGGACTCCGCGTGGCGCAACGAGCACGGTGCCCTGTGGGACCTCGGACCGCACGCCCTCTCCCTGCTCGTCCCGACCCTCGGTCCGGTCGAGGCCGTGCAGGTCGGCGCCGGGCAAGGCGACACGGTGCACCTGGTGTTCACCCACACCGGGGGCCGGGCGAGCTCCGTCACGCTCTCCCACACCGTGGCGCCGCTGGCCACCGGCATCGAGACCTGGGTGCACGGGGACGCCGGCCGGCTGGTCCTCCTCCCCGAGTACGACAGCCCGGTGGAGGCCCACCGGGTGGCCGTCGACGAGTTGGCCGCGGCCGCCCTCACCGGCGGCGCCCACCCGTGCGACGCCGCCTTCGGCCGGGACGTCGTCCGAGTGCTGGAGGCCGCGCAGCGCGCGCTGCGCAGTGGCTGCCGGGAGACCGTCGGGTCATGAGCCTCTGGGAGTGGTACGTCAGCCGGGGCAGGATCAACCGGTCCACCTGGTGGCTCCGCTACGCGCTGCCCATCGTGCTGCTCAGCCTGCTGGCCACGATGGCCGACGTCGCGTTCGGCACCACCACGCTGCCGGACCTGGCGGCGGCCGACCCCGACGCCGTGACCGCGGTCACCACCGGGCCCTTCGCCACCCTCGTCGCCGCCCTCACGTTCGTGCCGTCGATCAGCTCCAACGTGACCCGGCTGCACGACCGGGGGCTGTCGGCCTGGTGGCTGCTGCTGGCCCTCATCCCGGTCTTCGGCGTGATCGCGCTGCTGGTGATCATCGGCTTCCTCCGGGGCGAGGCCGCTCCCAACCGCTACGGCCCACCGCAGCTGCCGCCGCACGCCGCGGCCGGCGAGCCGCTGTACCCGCCGCCGCACTGGACCTGAGGCGGCTCAGGCACCCAGCCGGTCGGCCCGCTCCAGGAACGACCCCACCGACAGGTCGGCGTCCGGATCGGTGACCGGCGGGGGCACCCCGTCGGGACGGGGATCACAGGCCCAGGGCCGCGGCCATCTCGGCGCGGAGCTGGTCCAGCTCGTCCGCGCCCTGCCGGCGGGCAGCCGGCAGGGCGGCGTCGCCGGGCACCGGGACGACGGTCTGCAGGTAGGCCTTGAGCTTCGGCTCGGTGCCGCTGGGCCGCACGATCACCCGCACGCCGTCGCCGAGCAGCCGGACGGCGTCCACCGGCGGGTCGGCCGTCGCGAGATCGCTGACCGCCACCGGGCGTCCGAGCAGCGTGGCCGGCGGCCGCGCCCGCAGCCGCTCCATCGCCCCGCTGATCTCCGACAGGTCCTCGACCCGCACCGAGTACTGACCGGTGCTGAACAGCCCGTGCACGACGGCCAGCTCGTCGAGACGGTCGGTGAGCGTGCGGCCGTCGGCGGCCAGTTCGGCGGCGAGCAGGGCGACGGCGAGCGCGGCGGAGATGCCGTCCTTGTCACGGGCGACCGTCGGGGTCACCGCGTAGCCCAGCGCCTCCTCGTAGCCGAAGACCAGCGGGACCTCGGATGATCCGGCGCGGATGATCCACTTGAACCCGGTCGGGGTCTCGGCGAAGGGCACGTCGTGCGCGCGGGTCAGCTCGGCCAGCAGCGAGCCGCTGACCAGGGAGGCCG
>JAOPWO010000373.1 GCA_025965635.1 Modestobacter sp.
CCGGCTCTACCACTCGATCGAGCTGAGCCTGATCATCCTGGTGGCAGCCGTGGTGGACGTGGTCCTCGGCGACCTGACCGGGACCCGGGTGCTGCTGCTGGTGCTCGTCCCGGCGTCCCTGCTGGCGGTCGCCGGGCACTTCCTGGCCATCGTGACCTCGTCCCGGCTGCGCGCCGGTACGGCACCTGCGGCGACCCGCTGACGGCCCGCCGCCAGCAACCGGCGCCCTGCCCACCGGCGCGCGACGTGTGACCAGCGGGGACCATGTGGCCGCGGCGGCGGGCGGGGCGCCGTCCCACCGCCGGTGCTCGCTTCGACCCTCCGGCGCGCATACCGTCCAGCCGTGAAGATGACTCTGGGTCGCCGTCCGCCACGTGTCCCCACACGCGGCGGACAGGTCGAGGCACCCCGTCGTGGCCGTCTGAGCGCCCTCGACGGGCTGCGCTTCCTCGCGGCGATCGCCGTCGTCGGCTACCACTACACGGCACACGGCCATCCGCACTTCGGACCCCAGCCGTCGATCGTCTTCCCGACGCTGAGCGAGTTCACCGCCTACGGTGCACTGGGACCGAAGCTGTTCTTCGTGATCAGCGGGTTCGTCATCCTCATGACGGCCTGGGGGCGCGACATCCCCGGCTACATCGCCTCGCGCATCTCCCGGCTGTTCCCTGCCTACTGGGCCGCCGTGCTGAGCACGACGTTCCTCCTCTTCGTGCTGTGGCCGGAGAAGAAGGGCATCACCTCGCTCGACGCCCTCGTCAACCTGACGATGGTGCAGAAGGCGTTCAGCGTCCCGCACGTCGACGGCGTCTACTGGACGCTGTGGGTGGAGCTGCGCTTCTACCTGCTCATCGCGATCTTCGCCGCCATCGGCATCACCCGCCAGCGGGTGCTCGCCTTCGCCGCCCTGTGGCCGGTGCTCGCCAAGCTCGCGATGCGGTCCGACGCGACGCTGGTGCACACCCTCGTGATCACCGAGTACGCGTCGCTGTTCGCCGGCGGGATGCTGCTGTACCTGATCTACCGCGAGGGGCACTCCTTCCTCCCGTGGTTGCTGGTCGGCATGAACGCGATCCTGGCCGTCCAGAGCCAGTTGGCCTCCCAGGTCACGTCCCTCACCGAGGACACCGGGGTGGCCGTGAGCAAGGCGCTCGTCGCCGCGCTCCTGGTCGGGTGCTTCGCCGCCGTCGCCGTGGTGACGATGACCCCCGTCGCTCGGCTGGACTGGAAGTGGCTCACGACACTCGGCGCCCTGACCTACCCGCTGTACCTGGTGCACGAGTACTGGGGGTGGTGGATCATCTCCCGGCTGCACGAGGCCGTCGGCCCCTACCTCGCCCTCCTGGCCGCCGTCGCCTTCTCGACGGCGTTGGCCTGCGCCATCCTCTACGGGGTGGAGCGCCGGTTCGCCGAACCGCTGCGCGGGGCGGTCCTCCGGTCACTCCTCCCGGAGCCGCGGACGGGCGGGGAGGCCGCGGGCGGCAGCGCCGTCCCCACCGCGCCCGCCCCGGTGGCCGCGCAGATCCCCGGCCCGACCACCGGCGTGCCTCAGGTCGTGCCCACATCTCCGGCCGGCGACGTCATGGGCGCGCGGCACCGTGCGGGCGCTTCCACGGGCAGGAGCGCGGGCCGGACGAGCGACCCCGCTCCGCTGTCCGGAGTGCCGGTTCCCTGAGCCCCCGGCGAGCTGGACGACCGGGGCCCCGCGGTCAGCGGAGCGTGGTGAGCTTCCGGTACGTGCCCCACGGACTGGATCCCGCACCGCTGTGCGCGCGGGCGGTGACCTGGTGGGTGGTACCCCGCTTCACCCCGTCCCAGCGGTAGGTCAGCTCCGCCCCGGCCGTCCGGGAGAAGGACCAGGCGCTCCAGGCCGTTCCCGTCCAGTGGCGGATGCCCACGGTGTACGAGGTGACCGGGGTCCCCTGCGGCACGCTGCCGTACCAGCCGAAGCGGACGTAGGTCGTCCCCGCCGCGAGGTTGCGGTCGGTGGCGGGGGCCAGCGGGGCGGCGGCCGGGATCGCCTTCACGTACCTGCTCCACGCACTGTTGCCCGCTGCGTCGTGGGCGACGACGCGGAAGCGGTACGTGCGACCGTTGTCCAACCCGCGGAACGTCGTGGCCAGCTGACCGGCCGGGACGTCGCGGTAGCTCATCGAGTGCCAGGCGCTGATGCTCGGCCCCCAGATCTCCCGGGAGATCGTGTAGCGGTCCACCGGGGTCGCCGCGGCGGCCGGCCGGGACCAGGCCACGCGCACGGTGCCGTCACCCCGGCCGGACGAGACGGGGGACGGCGCCGCCGTCGTCGCGTTCGAGCTGGGCAGGCAGCTGTCGGTGAGGGCGGGGCTGTACACCTTGGCCTTGGGCAGTGCGTTCCACGACGAGTAGCCGAGTGCCAGGGGATAGGACTTCTTCGTCGTTCCCTCGCAGCCCCACAGCGTCCCGGGGTCGACCCGCTCGCCGCTGATCCCGCCGGTGCGCACCTCGAAGTGCAGGTAGTTGGCCGCGCACGGCATCGTCTCCTCGTGCCCCATCGTGCCGATCAGGGTCGCCGGGGTGACCAGCTGTCCCTCCTCGGCCGTGATGCTGTCCAGGTGGTTGTAGCGCGAGACGACGCCGCCGCCGTGGTCCACCCACACCCACGTGCCCGAGGCATCAGCGGGACCGCTGTGGCACCCACCGGTGCCGCGAGCCCCGATGTGCAGCACCCCTGCGCCCGCGGCGTGGATCGGGTCGCCGAGATCACCGAGCAGGTCCATGGCCCAGTAGCCGTGGTACGGGCTGCCGTCCGGCTCCGAGCAGTTGGACTTGACGCATGAGATCCGGGCCGGCTCCCGCAGCGGGAACCAGAGCGGGTCGCTGTAGGGGTGGGCCGCGCTCGGCGCGGCGGAGCTGGCGCCGACGGTGACCAGCGTGGTCTCCGCTCCGGCCGTGACGGACCCGTCCGGCGACGGGGTGCTGACCGCGGCGACCGGCAGGCAGAGCGCCAGCACGAGTGACGCGACGAGCCGGGACGTGCGCTTGCGTGTGTGCACAGGACTGTCCTCACCGAGGGGGTTTCCCCCGGTGGATCGGCACGCGCCGCGCAGTCCTTGAGCGCGATCAGCGCAGGCCGGGACGCGCACCCCCGCTGGGGGAGCGTCCCGGACCCCGCCCCGGTCAGACGACCGACGGCACCGGCTGCAGCGTGTCGACGGCCAGGCCGGCCCCGTCGACCAGCTCGAGGGCGTACCGGACCTCCTTCTCCGCCAGCTTCTCGGCCATCTGGCGGCAGCCGTCCGGCCAGCGCACGGCCGCTGCGGCGAGGACGTCCGCGCCGCCCCGCTCTCCCCGGTGCAGGGCGAGGAGACCGGACAGGAGGGCGCCGTACCAGGGGTACTTGTCGAAGTGCCCGGCCGGCAGACCGGCCAGCGACCGGGCACCCTCCTCGGTGCGCAGCAGCTCGATCGAGAGGTTGAACGTCTTCTCCTCGGCACCCGGCAGGGCCGACAGCACGGTGGACAGCACCTCCACCGGGTCCCGGCGCCCGTCGTGGACCGCCGTGACCGCCTGCTGGCTGCCCACGACGCTGACCCGGACCGAGCGGGACGGGACCTCGTTCCACTTGCCGACCACGAAGAACGCCGGCTTGCCGTCGATCACCCGGTCACAGGTGACCACCCGCTCGACCACGTCGTTGATCACCACCCGCACGGAGCAGTCCTGGCCGTCGCGCAGACCGTCGACGGTGCCGATGACGCCGTCGCGCGACACCGAGAGCACCACGGGCTTCAGCGTGCGCGCGGGTGCGCGGTCGACCAGCTGCTGCAGCCGCTGCACCTCGGCACGCACCTGGTCGGCCAGCTGCGCCGCGCGCGTCTCCTCGCGCGGCAGGTCCTCGTAACGCTCGAACATCTTCAGGTCGCGGTGCGACACGGTGGCCCGGTCGGCCTTCGGCATCTTGCGCCGCCGGGTCCACTCCGCGCGCGACTTCGTGAAGTAGTGGTGGACCAGCACCTCGCCGTCCTGGGCGTCGACGAGGTCGATGGGCATCCGGTCGGACCACGTCGGCCGCTGGTACCGGTTGTCGGCGTAGCGGCCCCACATCAGGTCGACGACGTGGGTCCGCATGGCCAGCACCGCGTCGCTGCGGAACAGCGTCTTGACGCTGGGGCCGGGCCGGTCGGCGCACTGGGTGAACCGCTCGATGACCAGGCCGGAGCCCTGCTCCTCCTGGCCACCCGAGCCGAACACCAGCCACGGGAGGGCGTAGGCCGTCACGGTCGGGTCGAGCTCGGTGCCGCGGCGGATGAAGTCCTTGACGGTGCCGGTCCGGGGGACGACGAACTCGTCCAGGTCGCACACCAGCACCCAGCCGTACTCCCCCGCGCTGTTCTCCAGGAAGTGCTGGTAGGCGTGCCGCTGCGGGGGGATGCCCTCACGCCGCGGCCAGTGCACCCGGGTGATGACGCCCTCGGCGTCGAGCGCGGCGAGCAGTTCCGACGTGCCGTCGTCGGAGACGTTGTCGTAGACGTGGATACCGTCGAACCCGGCCAGCCGGTGGTAGGCCACCCACTCGAGCATGTAGTCACGCTCGTTGCGCGCGATGGCGCACACGGCTGTCCGCAGGTCACCACCATCCCCGGACGCGACGGGTGCCGCCTCGGCCGGTTGCGAGCGAACCCGTCGGTTGAGCAGGGAACGCATGGAGGACCTCCTGGTGGAGCGGGGCGTCGGCTGGTCACCTGGGCGCGAGGCGGCACGGATGACCACGACGGCGGGTGCAGCTCTCGGGGAGCGGGGTGGCCGCGCGGCGGAGTGCCCGGGCATCGTCAGCCGGCTCACGGGCGACTGCACCCGTGGGCGCGGCGCTACCGCACTCGCCACTCATGGAGAGTAGCCGGGCGGCTGCGCGCTGTCCTCCCGCCACACCCGTCCGCGAGCCGGGCCGCGTCGGGGCGGCGCTTACGATCCCGGTTCTGCAGCGCGACAGGGGGAGACACATGGCGGGCCTGCTGAGACGACTCGGCGGATCGGGGCCGGTGCACGACGGCGACCGGACCGCCGTGGCCGACGAGCCGGCCGTCTCGTCGGGCCGGCGGCCCGAGGCCGCCGGCCCCGGAGCGACGGACGCACTCACCTACCTCGCGGTGATCAACGGCACGGACCTCTGGATCGCGGCCCAGGTGTCGCACCCCCGGTCGGGCCGGCTCGTGCTGGTGCACCGGCAGCGCAAGGAGATCCGGCTGCTCCCCGAACCGGTGCCCGCGGACCTGGCCGGCCAGGACCTGCCCGTCGGAACGGTCCTCGCCGCGTGCCCGGTCACGGACGTCGTGACGGATCGGGACGCGGGCATCTGGGACGTCGCCCTGCTCACCGACGATCCCAGCCCCCGGCTGCTGCCCCTCGCGGCACACGCGCTGATCCACCCCGCACCCCCCACCGCACCGGCTCCGCACCCGAACGGGACGACGCTGGTTCCGTACCGCACCAGGGACGGCCGCGGCGCCATCCGTGTCCGGGTCGCGGAGGCCACCGCCGAGGTCGTCCGGATCGCCAGCGGGCCCGGGCGGCTCGTCGTGACCATCGAGTTCCGCTCCTGGGTCGGGCCCTCCCCGACGACGATGGTCATGGCCGAACGCCGAGGCCTGCGCCGGGTGGAGATCCCGCTCGACGTGCGAGCGGAACGCGCTGAGGCCGCCGTCCCCCTCGACCTGCTCGTCCCTGGCGGCACCGGTGGATCGGCCGGCGTCTGGGACGTGGTGGTGGAAGGTCCGGCCGGCCGCACCCCGTGTGGCCGCACCGCTCGCGACGTCGCAGCACCTCGACGGGTCTACCGCTACGCGACCCACGACGCCTCGCCCGCGGTCGACGGCGCCCCGACGTCCTTCCGTCCCTACTTCACCAACGACCGGCACCTCGCGGTGGAGGTCACCGGGACCGGGGAGCCGGGCAACGGCGCATGAAGATCACCTACCTGCTGAGCTGGCCCCACGAGGTCGGCGGGACGGAACGGAGCGTCATCACGCAGGCCGGCGCCATGGCCGACCGGCACCAGGTCGAGATCGTGGGCGTCCTGTCCGCGCGGTCGGAGCCCTTCTTCCCCATCCCGTCCTCCGTGGCCCACCGGGTCCTCGTGCAGCTGGACGGCGACGGTGCCCCCGTGGCTGCCCAAGGCGTCGAGCTGCCCCTCGATCGTCTGGCGGCGCTGCACGAGGCCCCGTCACGGCTGGTGACCCCGGCGTGGGAGAGCGCCTTCAGCCAGCTCACCGACCTGGCGGTGAGCCGGTGGATCTCCACCCTCGACTGCGACGTGCTCGTGACGACGACGCCTCCCCTGCTCGCGATGGCCGCGCAGCTCGCTCCCGACGCGGTCGTCGTCGTGCACCAGGAGCACCGGACGTCGGAGCGGCGTGGCGGATCGCTCCCGCCGCTCGTCACCCACGGTCCCCGGGTGGATGCGGTCGCCTTCCTGACCGCCGCGACCGCCGACCACTTCCGCGCGCTCTGGGGTACGGCTCAGCCCC
The DNA here is from genome assembly GCA_025965635.1 of Modestobacter sp. GTDB lineage: Bacteria > Actinomycetota > Actinomycetes > Mycobacteriales > Geodermatophilaceae > Modestobacter. Next base: position 6,504 of record JAOPWO010000373.1, read on the forward strand.
TCGTCCTGCAGTCGCTGAACCCGCTCCCACCGGAGCCGCGGCCGGTCAGCCGTCACGGACGACCGCTGATCGCCGCCGCGGGCCGGCTGTCCGACGAGAAGCAGTTCGACCACCTGATCGACGCCTTCGCGCCGGTGGCGGCCGAGAACCCGGAGTGGGTGCTGCGCATCTTCGGGACAGGGCCCCGGGAGGCTGCGCTGCGCCGCCAGATCGCCCGGCTCGGGATGACCGACCGCATCGAGCTGATGGGCGCCAGCGCGACGATGAGCGCGGAGTGGGCGTCGGCGAGCATCGTCGCCCTCACCTCGCGCAGCGAGGGGCTGTCGCTGGTCCTCCAGGAGGCGATGGCTGCCGGGGTCGCCGTCGTGAGCTACGACTGCCCCCACGGTCCAGGGGAGCTCATCTCGCACGGGCAGGACGGTCTGCTGGTCGAGGACCAGCGGGTCGACCGGCTCAGCGACGCCCTGTCCGCGCTCGTCGCCGATCCGGGGAGACGCCGGCAGCTCGGGGCGGCCGCGCGGCGGCGAGCGCGGGACTTCCACGCCGGGACGATCGCCCGCCGATGGGAGGCGCACTTCGAGGCGCTGCTCGCCGACCGGAGACCCGGCGAGAGCCGACTGGAACGGGTGATCCGCCGCGGCCCCGGCGTTCCGGTGCCGGTCAACCCGTGACACCCGGGTGACGGATCGCGGACCTCGGGGCCGGGGTCCACGAGCCGGCCGGAAGCTCGGCTGCGGGACCGCCCTCGGTCAGGCAGCAGGCAGCTCGAAGCTGCTCGGCAGCGGGAAGTAGCTGCTCAGGAAGTCGTGCACCATGCGCTGCTGCTCCAACGGGTCGATGCCCGCCGTGTCGTGGTCGTTGAGGCAGAAGGTGTCGAAGTCCCGGCGGCGGAGCAGCCGCTCGAGCCGCCCCGCGGTGCCCGGGTCGCCGATGTCCGCGTAGAGGTACCGCAGGTCGCCCTCCACCGCCCGGCCGCGCAGGTAGGCGTAGTGGTGGTGCAGCGAGGCGGCGATGGACAGGTCCGCGGGGTTGCGGAACTGGTGGCTGGCCGTCGCCTCGAAGGCGTCGGAGAAGCGGTCGTCCATCTCGAACAGGACGTCCTTGAGCAGGCTCTGCGGCACGTGCTTGAACTTGTTCGTGACGGTCCGGTCGAACGCCTTGTGCAGCAGGTCCCGGTTGTTCTTGCCGCCGCTCATCACCGGCCGGTCGAAGGCGCCCGTCGCTCCCAGCCCCAGTTTCGCCGTCGAGGTGAAGAAGCGCGCGACCCCGTTCCCGTGGAAGAACAGCTTCGGCTCGACCGGACGGCCGAAGAAGAAGTCGTCGTTGAGGTAGAGGAAGTGGTCGCTCAGACCAGGGATCCGGTGCAGCTGCGACTCGATGGCATGTGAGTTGAACGTCGGCAGCCGGCCCCGGTCGCCGAACAGCTCGCGGTGGCTCACCACGGTGACCTTCGGATGCGTGGTGTCCAGCCACGGGGGCACCTGGTCGTCGGTGACGAGATAGACGTGCCGCACCCAGCCGGCGTACATGTCCAGCGATCGCAACGAGTACCGCAGCTCGTCCCGCGACAGGAAACGGGACTCGTTGTCGGCGAACTCGTTGAGCTCGCCGAGCCCGACGGCCGCGTGCGCCTCCGCCTTCCGCTCCAGCCAGGCCGGGTCCGCTCCGTCGACCCACGTGTAGACGACGTCGATGGGGAAGTCGACGTCGAAGGCGTGCCGGCGGGAGAGGACCGGGATCGCCGGGCGGGTCGTCCCGTCGACGTCCCAGTGCACCGGCTCCGCGAGGTCACCGGGGACCGCGTCGACCCAGCGGTTGCGGCGCGGTGCCAGCCAGGAGCCGGCGGGGAGGGGCTCACCGGTGTGGTGGTCGGCCGGCGTGTCCTCCTCGAGGACCTCCCAGAACTCGATCAGGCAGCCGAGCTCCGGTCCGGCCAGCGCGCGGTCGGACTCCGGCACCGCCAGCACCTGGAACACCGTGTACGCAGTTCCGGCCGACGTGGCCTCGGTGGACTCCGCGAGGCGGACGCTGGGTTGGTCCCGGCGCGGGTGCACCTGCCGGCCGTAGACCGGCCTGCGGTCACCGGCCGACGACAGGGCCGACCAGACGGCCGCCCGGTCCGCCTCGGCGACGGCGATGACCCGCCGCCGGGAGACCTGGGCGTCCACGACCATGTACCGGAGGCCCGCCGCGTCGAGCGCGTCGGCGACGAACGCCGCGTTCCGGGCCAGGACGTCGAGAGCCCGGAAGTGCGTCACCGGTCGCGCCAGGAAGTGCTCGCCCCGGTACCGCACGATGCTCACCGCGCCGTCGACGCTGTCGGCGGCGGCCAGCAGCAGGCGCTGGCGCCGGGAGTTGATCATCCGCTTCTGCCAGGCGGTGGCACCCGTGCCCACGTCCCGCATCAACCGCCAGGCCGGGGGCGGGAGCACCCGGTATGCCCGCTGCTGCACGCGCAGCGGTACGACGTCGCTCAGGCTGCGTCCCATGGCGTGTCCTTGCTCCTCAGTTCGGTCAGCACCCGGCCGTCGGCCGAGTCCCTCACGTCTCGTCGCTGTCCTTGGCTGCGTACGCCGCCAGGACGTCGTCCATCGGGCCGTCCTCGACCAGGCGTCCCTCGTTCAGGTAGATGCCGCGCCGGCAGAACCGGCGCAGGTCCGACTCGCTGTGGGAGACGAGGAAGAGCGTGCGTCCGGCGGCCGTGAGCTCCTCGATGCGCTTGTGGCACTTGCGCTTGAAGACCTTGTCGCCGACGGCGAGGACCTCGTCGACGAGGAGCACCGGCTCCTCGAGTCGCGAGACGACGGCGAAGGCCACCCGCACCTTCATGCCGCTCGACAGGTGCTTGTAGGGCGTGTCGAGGAAGCCCTCGATCTCGGCGAAGTCCACGATCTCGTCGAAGCGCGCGGCGATGCTCGCGCGCGACATGCCGTGCAGCCCGGCGGTCAGCCAGATGTTCTCGCGGACGGTCAGGTCGCTGACGAAGCCACCGGTGATCTCGATCAGGGGGGCGACGCCCGCGTGCACCTCCACCGAACCACGGTCGGGGAGCATGACCCCGGCGATCAGCTTCAGCAGCGTCGACTTGCCCTGACCGTTCCGGCCGACCACACCGATCGTCTCGCCCGGGCTGATGTCGAAGTCGATGCCCTGGAGAGCCCAGAACTCGTCGGACCGGGCCCCCCGTCGGCCGTGCAGGAGCGTGTCGCGCAGGCTGCGGTTGCGGCGGCCACGGGAGAAGTGCACTCCCAGGTCACGGACGGAGATCACCGGCGCCTCGGCCATGGTCACACCTCCTTCAGCACGGTGCGCTCGAGCCGGGCGAAGACCCACCAGCCCAGCAGCAGGACGAGCAGGCACGTGACGGCCGACGTGCCCACGTGCGCCCACTCCAGCTGGTGCGGGAAGAAGCCGGCCCGCATCAGCTCGAAGATCCCGGCCAGCGGGTTGGCCGTGAAGGCGGCGGCGAAGGGATCGGGGACGTCGTCGATGGTGAACACCACCGGGGACAGGTAGAAGCCCAGCCGCACCGCGAGCCGGATGATCCGTTCCAGGTCGTTGAACAGCACGACGAGCGGAGCGAGCAGCAGGCCGAGCCCGACCAGCAGGACGGCCAGGAGCACGGCGGCGGGGAGCATCAGCACGATCCGCCAGTTCACCGGTGCCGACGTGCACAGCGCGAAGAGGAAGAGCACCGGCAGGCTCAGGAAGAACTCGACGGCCTTGGAGAGGACCACCCGCAGGACCCAGATCTCCCGGGGGACGTTGGTGGACCGCACCAGCTTGGCCTCGGACCGGAGCACCTTCGCGCCCTCGATCAGGCCCGAGGTGAACCAGGTCCACGGGAGCAGCCCGGCCAGCAGGAAGACGATGTAGGGGTCCTCGCCCACCGAACGGTCGAACACCTGCGTGAAGACGAACCAGTAGATCAGGCTCATCAGCAGGGGCTCGAGGACCGACCACAGGTAACCCAGCGTGGACGACGCGTACCGGACCTTCAGGTCCCGGGAGACGAGCAGCCGCACCGTCCGGCGGCGGTTCCACACCGCCAGCAGCCTGCCGCGCGCACCCGGACCGCGCCGCGCCGGAGCTCCGTCGCTGCGACCGCGGCCGGGGGGCCCGCCGGTCCGCCCGACCTCGA
>JAOPWO010000166.1 GCA_025965635.1 Modestobacter sp.
ACACGCGGCCGGCGCGGGGTCTGAGGGGGGCGGTCAGGCCCCGACCATGGAGCGCCACGGGCGCTGCGCGAACCGGTCGGTTCCCGCCCGGGCGGCCAGCCCGGCGGCCGCCGCAGCGGACCGCTCGGCGATGGCGGCCTCGGACGCCGTCACCAGCACGCCGTCGGCCACCACCAGCCGGCCGTCCACGTACACCCGGCTGACCTCGTCGCCGCGCTGGCTGTACACCAGCGCCGACACCGCCGCGTGCACCGGCGTCACGCACAGGTTGCCCATGTCGAGCACCACCACGTCGGCGCGCTTGCCCGGCTCCAGCGACCCGATCCGGTCGGCCATGCCCAGCGCCCGGGCGCCGTCGATGGTGGCCATCTCCAGCGCCTTCTCCGCCGTCATGATCTCCGGGTCGCGGTGCACGCCCTTGTGCAGCAGCGCCGCGAACTTCATCGCCTGCAGCATCGAGTGGTTCGACGACGACGCCGGCCCGTCCGAGGCCAGCCCCACGGTGATCCCGCGCCGCTGCATCGCCGGCACCGGCGCGAACCCCGAGCCCAGGTACAGGTTCGAGCACGGGTTGTGCGACACCTTCGTGTCCGTCGCGGCCAGCAGGTCCAGGTCGGCGGCGTCCACCTGCACGCAGTGCGCCGCCAGCAGGTCCGGCCCGAGCAGCCCGGTCCCGGCCGCGAACGGGACGTCGCGCACCCCGAACCGGCGCACCGACTCCTGGACGTCGAACGGCGACTCCGACAGGTGCATCGTCACCAGCGCCCCGGTCGCGTCGGCCAGGGCGCGGGTCTCGACCAGCGTCGCCTCGTCCACCGACCAGCTCATGCACGGCGCCAGCCCGACCGTCACCCGCGAGTCCGGCCGGTTCCAGATGCCCATCAGCCGCTCGGCGTCGGACAGCGCGGCGTCCAGCGGCTGCACCAGCTCCGGCGGCACCCCGACGTCCGTCCCCGCCGTCATGTATCCGCGGGCCATCACCCCGCGGATGCCGACGTCGGACATCGCCTGGGCCACCGCGTCACCCAGACCGGGCCGCGGGTGCACGTACATGAAGTCCAGCAGGGTCGTCGTCCCGGTGGTCAGCGCCTCCGCGCAGCCGTGCAGCGCGGCTGCGTAGCTGTCCTCCGCGGTCAGCTGCACCGCCGACGGGCCGGTCATCGAGGTGAACCAGTCCGACAGCACCCGGTCGTCGCCGAGGCCCTTGAGCAGCGTCTGGAACAGGTGCGTGTGGGTGTTCACGAACCCCGGCACGACCACCTGCCCGGAGCAGTCGACGACCGTCGCCGTCGGGGAGGCGGCGAGGACGGATGCCGGGTCCCCGACGGCGGTGATCACGCCCGCCTCGGTGAACGCCACCGCTCCGTCGGTCAGCACCCGGCGCCCGGCGTCCATCGTCACGACCGTCGCGCCGGTCAGCACGGTGACGGTCATGCGGGGTCCTCGGGGATCAGGGCCAGCACCTTGTCCGGCGTCCACGGCCCGTCCGAGGTGAGGTTGACCCCGAACGGCGCCAGCGCGTCCTGCAGCGCGTTGACCAGCGCGCCCGGTGCCCCGGTCGCGCCGCCCTCGCCGGCGCCCTTCATCCCGTACGGGTTCAGCGGGGTCGGGCTCTCCATGTGGTCGGTGCGGATCCAGGGCATGTCGCCGAGCGTCGGCATGATGTAGTCCTGCAGCGTCATCGGCAGCGGCTGGCCGTCGGGGGAGTAGGCGAGCTCCTCCATGAACGTGCCGCCCAGCCCCTGGGCGACCCCGCCGTGCACCTGCCCCTCGACGATCGTCGGGTTGATCACCGTGCCGCAGTCGTGGACGACGACGTAGTCGAGCACCGTCACCTCACCGGTCTCCACGTCGACCCCGACCTTCGCCGCGTGCGTGGCGTGGGAGAACGCGATCCCGCCGGCCTGGTGCTGGTAGGTGGCCTCCAGGTTGAACTCCATCCCGCCGGGCAGCGGCGCGTTCCACGCCGTCGCCGCGGACGCCAGCTCGCCCAGCGTCCTGGCCCGCGCCGGTACGCCGCGCACGTGCGCGGCGCCGTTGCGCCACTCCAGGTCGGCGACGTCGATCTCCAGCACGTGCGCCGCCACGCCCAGCGCCTTCTCCTTCACCACGCCGGCCGCCTTCCGGGCGGCGGCGCCGCCGATCGCAGCCGACCGGGAGGCGAACGTGCCCACGCCGTCGGCGACGACGTCGGTGTCGCCGTACAGGACGGTGATGTCCTCGATGTCGATCTCCAGCTCGTCGGCGACCAGCTGGCTGAACGTGGTCACGTGCCCCTGCCCGTGCGGGGAGGAGCCGGTCAGCACGGTGACCTTGCCGGCGCCGTCCACCCGGACGACGGCCGACTCGTACGGCCCGATCGACGTCTCCTCCACCAGCGAGGCCAGCCCGATGCCCAGGTACCGGCCCTCGGCGCGGGCCGCGGCCTGCTCGGCCTCCCAGTCGCCGGACAGCCCGATCATCTCCGCGGCGCGCTCCAGGCAGGCGCCGTAGTCGCCGGTGTCGTAGACGACCTGGCCGGCCAGCACGATCGCCGTCCCGCGGTCGCTGGGCAGCTCCGCCGGCGTGAGCATGTTCTGCAGCCGCAGCTCCACCCGGTCGCGGCCGAGGTCGGCGGCGATGGTGTCCACCATCCGTTCCATCACCAGCACGGCCTGCGGGTGACCGGCACCGCGGTAGACCGCCAGCGGCGTCTTGTTGGTGACGACGCAGTGCGCCCGGGCCCGGTAGTGCGGGATCCGGTACGGCCCGCGGAGCATCGCGCTGGAGATCGACGCCGGGGTGGTCGCCAGCGTGCAGTAGGCGGCGCCGTTCGACGTCCACGACTGCGCGTCGACGGCGGTGATCGTCCCGTCGTCCTGCACGGCCACCCGCACCGTGTGCTTCTGCTCGCGGGCGTGCGAGGAGGCCACCATCGAGGTGCGCCGGTCCTCGATCCACTTCACCGGCCGGCGCAGCCGCAGCGCGAACAGCGGCGCGAGCACCTCCTCGCAGTAGAACTCGCACTTCGCGCCGAACCCGCCGCCCACGTCGGGGGCGACCACCCTGATCCGGCTCTCGGGCATCCCGAGCACGCCGGACAGGAAGCCGCGCACCAGGTGCGGGAACTGGGTGGAGGTGGTCAGCGTCAGCCGCTCGGTGATCGGGTCGACCTCGGCCACCACGCCGCGGGTCTCCATCGGCATGGGCACGTACCGGTGGATGGTGAACGTCTCCTCGTACACCCGGTCGGCGGCGGCGAAGGCCGCCGCCACGTCGCCGACGTCCTGGGCGATCGTCGTCATCACGTTGGTGCCGTGCTCGGGGTAGAGCAGCGTCGTCCCGGCGGTCGCCTCGTCCAGGTCGACGACGACGGGCAGCGGCTCGTACTCGACGTCGATCAGCGAGAGCGCGTCCTCCGCGCCGTACTCGGTGCTGGCGACGAGGGCGACCACCGGCTCGCCGACGTAGCGGACGACGCCGTCGGCCAGCGCGGTCTGCAGCACCGGCAGCGAGTCGGTGTACCGGTCGATGCAGGGCAGCGGGCCGGCCTCGTCCTTGATGTCGGCCCAGGTGAGGACGGCGAGCACCCCGGCCGCCGCCACCGCCCGCGAGGTGTCGATCGAGGTGATCCGGGCGTGCGCGTGCGGCGACCGGACGATCGCCATGTACACGGTGCCGGCCAGGTTGATGTCGGCGACGTAGCGGCCGCGGCCGAGCAGCAGGCGGGGGTCCTCGCGGCGCTTGACCGCCCCGCCGACGTACTTCGGCCGGGCGGCGGTCGGCCCGGCGGTGGGCTCGGGAACGGTCATCCGTGCGCCTCCTCGACCGGGCGGCCGGCGGCCTGGCGGGCCGCCTTGAGGATGTTCTGGTAGCCGGTGCACCGGCACAGGTGGCCGTTGAGGGTGTCGACGATCGTCTCCTCGGTCGGGGAGGGGTCCTTGGCGAGCAGCGCGGTGAGGGAGCAGACGAGGCCGGGCGTGCAGTACCCGCACTGCATGCCGTGGTTGTCCTGGAAGGCCTGCTGCACCGGGGTCAGCTGCCCGTCCGGCGAGACGCCCTCCACGGTGGTGATCGCGCAACCGTCGAGCTGGACGGCGAACTGCAGGCACGAGCGCACCGCCTCGCCGTCGACCAGGACGGTGCACGAGCCGCAGGTGCCGTGTCCGCAGCCGACGTGCGTGCCGGTCAGACCGAGGGAGTCGCGGAGGAAGTCGGCCAGCAGCAGCCGGCCGGGGACGGCGGCGTCGACCGGCAGCCCGTTGACGGTGAGGCTGACCGGGATCAGCGTCGGGCGGGGAGGAGCGCTGGTCACGGGGTGGGCTCCAGCTGGGCGAGGGCGGACGTGAGGGCACGGCAGACGACGACCGGCAGCACCCGGCTGCGGTACGCGGCGGGGGAGCGGGTGTTGACCGCGGCGAGCACCTCGCCGCGGGCCAGCCGGGCGGCGTCCCGGACGGCTTCCGCGGTGGACGGGCCGCCGGTCAGCGACTGCTCGGCGGCGGTCATCCGCAGCGGGCGGTGGCCCAGCCCGGTGACCGCGACCCGCGCCTCGGTCACCGTGCCGGCCGCCACGGTGAGCTGCGCGGCGGCGGCGATCAGCGCGAAGTCCTTGGCCTTGCGGGCGATCTCGTAGAAGCCGGCTCCGGTGCCGGGCGGGGCGACCGGGAAGGAGACGCCGGTGACCAGCCCGCCGGCCGGGACCGCGACGGCGAACGAGTCGAGGAAGAAGTCGGCGGCCGGGACGCTCGACGGGCTGCCGTCCGGCGCGACGACGGCGAACTCGGCGTCCAGTGCCAGCGCGACCGCGGGCATCTCCGACGCCGGGTCGTGGTGGCAGAGGTTGCCCACCACGGTGCCGCGGGCGCGGACCTGCGGATGCGCGACCCGGGCCAGCGCGGCCGCGACCAGCGGCACCCGCGTGCGCACCAGGTCCGAGGACAGCACGACGGCCTGCCGCGCCGTCGCACCGATGTGCACCCGCCCGTCCCGCTCGGCGATCTCGTCCAGGCCGGCGACCCGGTTGATGTCGACCAGCACCGACGGCGTGGCCAGCCGGAGGTTGAGCAGGGGGACCAGGCTCTGGCCGCCGGCCAGCACCCGGGCGCCCGCGTCCAGCGCCAGGTCGTCCAGGGCGGCGGCGATCGTCGTCGGGCGGCGGTACTCGAACGCTGCGGGTTTCATCGCGCTCCTCGGAGCTGGAGGCGGACACCGGCGGCGCTGCCGGGGACGGACGGAGCCATCGTGTCCGTGGCCCGGGGGGTACCGCCATGGACGTGGTGGTGCTTTCTGACTGTCCTGACTGGACGTTCTGTCCAGCGCCTGGTGTGCTCCGGCCATGCCGCTGACACTCGCCGACGTCCTCCGGGTCGACGCACTGGCACGGACCCACCCGGAGATCGTGGTCGGGGCGGACCTGCTGGACCGGCCGGTGCGCTGGGTGCACACCAGCGAGCTCGCCGAGGCCGCCTACCTGCTGCGGGGCGGCGAACTGCTGCTGACCACCGGCCTCGGCCTCGGTGGGCGGGGCGCGGTCGGCGAGGCGGCCTACGTCGCGGCCCTGGCCGACCGGGGCGTGGCGGCGCTCGCGCTGGAGCTCGGCTGGACGTTCCTGGAGGCCCCGGAGGGCATGGTGGAGGCCTGCCGGCAGCACGGCCTGCCGCTGCTCGTGCTGCGGGAGGTCGTCCCGTTCGTCGAGATCACCGAGCAGGTGCAGTCGGCGCTGCTGGAGGACGCGCAGGCCGGTCAGCGCCGGGATCGCGACGTACGCCAGGCCCTCACCGATGCGTTGCTCGACGGCGCCGGTCCCGATGAGCTGACCACGCTGCTGGCGCAGCTGGTGGGCGCCCCGGTGACCGTCACGACGGCGGACGGTGCGCTGGTCGCCTCCGCCGGGCTGGCGGCGCAGAGCTCGCGGCGCCACGGGCGGCCGGTGGTCCGCCGGGACGTCGTCCTGCTGGAGCGGCACTGGGGGCAGGTCGCCGTCCTGCCGCCGGCCCGGGCCGACGACCCGGTGGTGGCCGCCGCGTGCGGCTTCGGCGCCGTGGCGCTGGGGTTGGCGCTGCTGCGGTCGTCGGCCGGCGGGGACCTCGACCACCGGCGGGCGCAGCTGCTCGCCGACCTGACCGAGCGCCGGTGGCGGGTCCCCGGCGAGCTGGTGGCCCGGGCGCGGGTGCTCGGCCTGCCGTTCACGGCCGAGGGGCGGTACGTCGCGCTGCTGGTCACCGGGCTGGTGCGCGCGGACCCGGAGGTGGTGGTCCGGGCGGTCACCGGGGCGCTGCCGGCCGGTATGGCGCTGGTCGCCGGCGTCGGCGAGGAGGTGGTCGCCGTCGTCCGGACGTCGGGGGCGATGACCGCTGCCCGGGCGGTGCTCGCTGCCGTGGACCGGCTGCCCCCTGACGGTCCCGCGACGGCGCGGGTGGTGGCCGGCCCGGTGGTCGGACGGCTGGAGGAGGCCGACCGCTCGCTGTCGGCGGCCCGCCGCGCGCTCGACCTCACGCCGGCCGGGGAGCGGCTGGTGTCGGCCGGCCAGATGACGGCGCAGCTGCTGCTCAGCGGGCTGCGCAGCGAGCCGATGGCGCAGCAGCTGGTGCGCGAGGAGATCGGCCGGCTGGTCGAGCACGACGCCGCCTCCGGCAGCGAGCTGGTCCGCACGCTGCAGGTCTACCTGGAGAACTCGTCGTCGAAGGTGCGCACGTCGGAGGCACTCCGGCTGCGCCGGCAGACCGTGCACGGCCGGCTGCAGCGGATCGAGGAGCTGATCGGCGACGTGTCCGCGGCGTCCCGGCACACGTCGCTGGTCGTGGCGCTCGCGCTGCACCAGCTGCAGGAGTGACCGGCGATCAGTCGCAGACCCACCGGGCGCGGACGACGTCCCACCAGCAGTGCGCGGTGTGCCGGTGACGCGGCCGCTCGGGGCCGACCGCCCGGTCGGCCGGGCCGGGAGCCGGGCGGGGGATCGACGTCGTCGTCATGGGGGACTCCCCTCGGAGGGATGCAGCAACAGCGTGATCCCGCCCATGGCTCTGTGTCGAGAGCCGTGATGCTCGTCCCCTTCTGCCCCAGGGAACCCTCACCTGCCACGCGTGACACCGTCCGGCAGCGGAGCCGTGGCATCGTGGAACGAGTGGCATCTCCGCACGACGACCCCCGCTCCGTACCGCTCGCACCGCCCGGTCCTCAGGACGCCACCGCTCCACGCAGCGCCGAACACGCCCGCCTCGCCGAGTCCAGCGGCATGGACGCACCCTGGCGGCTCTGGGGCCCCTACCTGGCCGGCCGGCAGTGGGGCACCGTCCGGGAGGACTACTCCGCTGGCGGCAACGCATGGGGGTCGTTCCCGTTCGACCACGCCACCGCCCGCGCCTACCGCTGGGGCGAGGACGGGCTGGGCGGCATCTGCGACCGCTACGGCTTCCTCAACTTCTCCGTGGCCATGTGGAACGGCAAGGACCCGGTCCTGAAGGAGCGGCTGTTCGGCCTGACCAACGACGAGGGCAACCACGGCGAGGACGCCAAGGAGCACTGGTGGGCCATCGACGGCACGCCGACCCACTCCTGGATGCAGTGGCTCTACCGGTATCCGCAGGCGGAGTACCCCTACGCGACGCTGCGTGCGGAGAACGCCAGGCGCACCCGGCAGGAGCGTGAGTACGAGCTGTCCGACACCGGGGTGCTCGACGAGGACCGGTTCTTCGACGTCCAGATGACCTACGCCAAGGCCGGCCCGGACGACGTCTGCATCACCGTCTCGGCGACCAACCACGGCCCGGACCCCGCGCCGCTGCACCTGCTGCCGCAGGTCTGGTTCCGCAACACCTGGTCGTGGGGCGGGGACAAGCGGCAGGGCCGGCTGAGCCAGCTGCTCGCGCCCACGCTCACCGTGAACGGCGTGGAGGCGGTCGAGGCCGAGCACGGGTTCCTCGGCCGGTACGTGCTCGCCGCGGAGGGGGCGCCCGTCGTCCTGTGCTGCGACAACGAGACCGACGCCGTCGCGCTGTTCGGAGCCGAGAAGAACGAGAGCAGGTACCCCAAGGACGGCGTCAACCGCCGCGTCGTCCACGACGACACGTCGGGCATCAACCCCGCCGACTCCGGCACCAAGGCCGCGTTCTGGTACCGGTGGGACGCCGTCGCGCCCGGCGAGACGGTCACCGTCAAGCTGCGCCTGCGCCCGCCGCCGCCGACCGAGGGCATGTTCGGCGCGGAGTTCGACGCCGTCCTGGCCGACCGCAGGGACGAGGCCGACGACTTCTACGGCACGGTCATCCACCCCGGCCTGTCGGCCGACGACCGGCACGTGGCGCGCCGGGCGTACGCCGGGCTGCTGTGGACCAAGCAGCTGTACCGGTTCGACGTCGCGCAGTGGCTGGACGGCGACCCGGACTTCTCCACGCCGTCCGCCCGCAAGGGCACGGGGCAGCGCAACACCGCCTGGCGGCATCTGGCGCTGGCCGACATCATCTCGATGCCCGACGAGTGGGAGTACCCGTGGTTCGCCGCGTGGGACACCGCCTTCCACACCATCCCGCTGGCGCACGTCGACCCGGACTTCGCCAAGGAGCAGCTGCTGCTGATGTGCCGGGAGTGGGCGATGCACCCCATCGGCCAGCTGCCGGCCTACGAGTGGGCGTTCGGCGACGTCAACCCGCCGGTGCACGCCTGGGCGGCGTGGCACGTGTACCGGATCGACGGGTACCGCGACCGGCAGTTCCTCATCCGGATCTTCACCAAGCTGCTGCTGAACTTCTCCTGGTGGGTGAACCGCAAGGACGCCGACGGGTCGAACGTGTTCGAGGGCGGCTTCCTCGGGATGGACAACATCGCGCTGTTCGACCGGTCCGCGCCGCTGCCCCCGGGGTTCCGGCTGGAGCAGTCCGACGCCACCAGCTGGATGGCGTTCTACTGCCAGCAGATGCTCAAGATCGCGCTGGAGCTGTCCCGGTTCGACCAGTCGTGGGACGGCACGGCGACCAAGTTCTTCGAGCACTTCCTGGCCATCGCCGAGGCGATGAACTCGTTCGGGTCGCACGGGGTGTCGCTGTGGGACTCCGACGACGGCTTCTTCTACGACGTCCTGGTGTCACCGGACGGCACGCCGGAACCGCTGCGGGTGCGCTCGATGGTGGGTCTGCTGCCGATCCTGGGTGCGACCGAGATCCCCGGCTGGGTCACCCGGGAGGTGCCCGACGTCGCGGAGCGGGTGCGCTGGCTGCAGCGCCGGCGGCCGGAGCTGATGGGTCCGCTGCGCAGCCGGTCGGCGCCCGAGGGACGGAAGATCCTGCTCTCGCTGGTCGACCGGGAGCGGCTGGAGCGGATCCTCACCCGGATGTTCGACAGCGAGGAGTTCCTCTCGCCGTACGGGATCCGGTCGCTGTCGAAGTCGACCGGGACGGTGCTGGCCCGGGTCGGCGGGCGGGACGCCTCGATCGAGTACGAGCCGGGGGAGTCCCAGACCGGGCTGTTCGGCGGGAACTCGAACTGGCGCGGGCCGGTGTGGTTCCCGGTCAACGTGCTGCTGGCGGACAAGCTGCGCACGCTCGGCCGGCACTACGGCGACTCGTTCACCATCGAGCTGCCCACCGGGTCGGGGAACCGCTGCACGCTGGTGGACGCCGCGGACCTGATCGACAACTCGCTGACCAAGCTGTTCCGGCCGGTGGACGGCAAGCGCCCCGCCGACGGCGACCGGATCGAGTCCAGCGACTCGCCGCTGTGGCGCGAGCACCCGACGTTCAGCGAGTTCTTCGACGGCGACACCGGCGAGGGGCTGGGCGCCTCGCACCAGACCGGCTGGACAGCGCTGGTGGCGCACCTGCTCAACCCGCGGCTGCCGCCGGACCCGCGCTGGGCGTGAGGCGCGCCGGCCGCGCCCTGCTCACA